>JALSGW010000098.1 GCA_026982585.1 Alphaproteobacteria bacterium
CCGCGGCCGACCGGGAGGCCGAGGCGATCGTCCGCGAAGGGCTCCTGAAGCTCCGTCCGTCGTATCCGGTGGTGGCCGAGGAGGCCGTGGCCGAAGGCGAGATGCCGGAGCTCGGGGGCGGCCCGTTCTGGCTCGTCGATCCCCTCGATGGCACCCGCGAGTTCCTGTCGGCGAACGGCGAGTTCACGGTCAACATCGCGCTTGTCGAGGACCGGCGGCCGGTGCTCGGCCTGGTGCTGGCTCCGGCGCTCGCACGCAGCTGGCTCGGCATCCCCGGGCTCGGGGCCTTTGTGGTGGAGGAGGACGGCCGGCGCCGCATCCGGGTGCGGGCTCCGCAGCCCGGCCGGCTGGCGGCGGTGGTAAGCCGCTCCCATCAGGACGCCGCCACGCACGCCTGGCTCGTGCGCCACCGCATCGCCAGCACCGTGCATGCCGGAAGCGCCCTCAAATTCTGCGTGCTCGCCGAGGGGCGGGCGGATGTCTATCCGCGCTTCGGCCCCACCATGGAGTGGGATACCGCGGCCGGCCAGGCGGTCCTCGAGGCGGCCGGCGGCACGGTGGTCACCGCCCGGGGCGAGCCGCTTCGCTACCGCAAGCCGAGATTCCGCAACCCCGCCTTCATCGCCTACGGCGGCCTCAGCCCCTTTCCCTCCTCGTCATGAACCCCGACGGCGACCGCAGCCCGCCCCTGTGGCTCAGCCTGCTGCACCGGCTACCCCCCGAGCTCGCGCACGCGCTCGCGCTTTGGGGCGTGCGCATGCACCCGCGGGTGCGGCGGCCGCGCTCCGAGCGCCTCCACACCCGCATCGGTCCCATCCCGCTCCCCCACCCGGTGGGGCTCGCGGCGGGTCTGGACAAGGATGCGGTGGCGGTGGACGGGCTGCTTCGACTCGGCTTTTCCTTCGTCGAAGTGGGCTCGGTGACCCTCAGGCCGCAGCCCGGGAACCCGCCTCCGAGGCTGTTCCGGCTGCCGGAGGATAAGGCGCTCATCAACCGCATCGGATTCGCGAGCGCCGGAGCGAAGCGGGTGGCAGCGCGCCTGCGCCGGCGCCGCGAGCCCGGCGTGGTGGGGGTGAACATCGGCATCAACCGCGACTGCCGCGATCCCGCCGCCGACTACGCCGCGGCGTTCCGCATCCTCGCGCCGCTTGCGGACTACGTCACCGTCAACCTGTCCTCCCCCAACACCCCGGGCCTGCGGGAGCTGCAGCGCCCCGAGCGGCTCGCGCCGATCCTGGAGCGCCTGCTCGCGGAGCGGGAGCGGGTCGCTCCGGGCCGGCCGCTGTTCCTCAAGCTCGCCCCGGACCTCGAGCCCGGGGAGCTCGCGGCGGTGGTGGATCTGGCCCGCGCCCACCGTCTCACCGGCCTCGTGCTCACCAACACCACCACCGCGAGGCCGCCCGAGCTGCGCTCGCCGGCCCGGCATCAGTCCGGCGGCTTGAGCGGCCGGCCGCTTTGGCCCGCCTCCACCCGCATACTGGCCGAGGCGCGGGCGCGCGCGGGCGAGGAGCTGGCGTTGATCGGCTGCGGCGGCATCTTCGATGCCGAGGACGCGTATCGAAAGATCCGAAGCGGTGCCTGGGCCGTGCAGCTCCTCACCGGCCTGGTGTTCAAGGGCCCGGGCATCGTGGTCGAGATCCTGGAAGGTCTCCTGCAATGCCTCGAGCGGGACGGGTTCGCGTCCCTCGCCCAGGCGCGCGAGCGGGCGACGGTCTGAGCGTTGCGGACCAGGAACGCGGCTCTCGTTCGGGAGGCGCACCGCTGAGGATCGTCGGGCGCGTCTGGGCGGTTGTTCTCGCTCCCCGCCCCGCGTAAAGGTTCGGCGAAGGAGGGAGGATGGCATGCGCGTGCTGGTGGTCGGCTCCGGCGGGCGCGAACACGCGTTGTGCTGGGCGCTCGCCGCATCGCCGCTCGTGGACGAGGTGATCTGCGCGCCGGGCAACGCCGGCATCGCCGCCGAGGCGGAGTGCGTGCCGGTGGCGGCGGAGGATGTGGCCGGCCTGGTCGCCCTGGCGCGGAGGCGGGATATCGATCTGGTGGTGGTGGGGCCCGAGGCGCCCCTGGTGCAGGGGCTCGTCGACCGGCTCCAGGAGACCGGGATCCGCGCCTTCGGGCCCACCAAGGCGGCGGCGCGCCTCGAGGGCTCGAAGGCGTTCGCCAAGGAGTTCTGCCGCCGCCACGGGATCCCCACCGCCCGCGGCCGGGTGTTCACCCGCGAGCAGGGCGAACAGGCCCGCGCCTACATCCGCAGGCTCAAGGCACCGGTGGTGGTCAAGGCGGACGGGCTCGCCGGCGGCAAGGGCGTGGTGGTGGCCGAGCGGGTCGAGGAGGCGCTCGAGGCACTGGACGGCTGTTTCGCCGGACGGTTCGGCGAGGCGGGCTGGCGGGTGATCGTGGAGGAGCGGCTTTACGGCCGCGAGGTGAGCGTGTTCGCGCTCTCGGACGGCGAGCATTTGCTGTTCCTCGGCGACGCCCAGGACCACAAGCGCGCCTTCGACGGCGACCGGGGGCCGAACACCGGCGGTATGGGGGCGTTCAGCCCCAGCCCCCGACTCGACCCCGAGCTGCGGGCCGCCATCCAAAGCCGCATCATCGAGCCCGCGATCGCCGGCCTGCGCCGGGAGGGGACGCCCTTTTGCGGTATTCTCTATGCGGGGCTGATGCTCACCGACGACGGACCGAAGCTGCTCGAGTTCAACGTCCGCTTCGGCGATCCCGAGGCGCAGGTCATCCTGCCCCGGCTCAGGACCGATTTCGGCCAGCTGGTGCTGGGGGCGGTGGAAGGACAGCTTCGGCACATGGACGCGCGCTTCGGGGAACAGACCGCGCTCACCGTGGTGATGGCGAGCCGCGGCTATCCCGGCGACTATGTCAAGGAGACCGAGATCCGCGGTCTTGCGGATCTCGCCGGGGAGGAGGAGGTGCTGGTCTTCCACGCCGGCACCCGCCGCGACGAACGCGGGCGGCTGCTCGCCGTGGGGGGGCGGGTTTTGAACGTGACGGGGCTCGGCCGCGACCTGGAGGAGGCCCGCCGCCGCGCCTATGCGGCGATCGCGCGCATCGACTGGCCCGAAGGGTTCTACCGGCGGGACATCGGGCTCGTGCCGGAGTGAGCGCGCCGGTGCGGCTTGCGCTTTGGACCGGCTCCTCTACTGTGGCCGCCGCGCATGCGCCTCTAGCGACAACGGCAACGGAATCCGGGCATGACCGTCTCTACGCCATCCTCCATCCTGCTCGACCACCTATGGCCGAGGTCTGTGGGTCCTCGCGCACTGCTCCGGACCCTGGTGCTGGCTCTTTTGGGCTCGTTGCTGCTGTGGGCCTCGGCCCGCATCCAGATCCCCTTCTATCCGGTGCCCATGACCCTCCAGACCGCCGCCGTGCTGCTCGTCGGTCTGGTGGCGGGATCCCGTCTCGGAGCGCTCACGGTGGGGGTCTACCTCCTCGAGGGCGCGCTCGGTCTGCCGGTGTTCGCGGGCACGCCGGAGCGGGGGATCGGCCTCGCCTACATGCTCGGTCCGACCGGCGGCTATCTTCTGGGGTTCGCGCTGGCCGCCTGGTTGGCGGGGTTGGCTGCCGAGCGGGGCGTGCGGGGCGCGACCCTGCTCGCGGTCCTGCTCGCCGCCAACGCCGCCATCTACCTGCCCGGGCTGCTCTGGCTGAGCCTGTTCGTGGGCTGGGATGGTGCCCTGGCCGTCGGTCTTGTTCCCTTCCTCTTGGGTGACGGTCTCAAGCTGCTGCTGGCCTGGGCGTTGTTCCTGGCCCTCCGGCGCAGCCTGATGCCGCCTGCGCAACGCCATTCATGAGTGTACGCGTTTGCCCCGCTGACGCCGAGGCGGTGGCGGAGGCGGCCCGGCTCTTGCGGGAGGGAAGGCTTGTGGCCTTTCCCACCGAGACCGTCTACGGGCTCGGCGCCGTGGCCACCGACGACGGGGCCGTGGCGCGGGTGTTCCTGGCCAAGGGAAGGCCCGCGGACAATCCGCTCATCGTCCATGTGACCGACCGCGAGCAGGCGGCGGCCTTCGCCTGGTTCGACGATCGCGCCCAGCGGCTCGCGCGCCGCTTCTGGCCGGGTCCGCTCACCCTCGTGCTGCCGCTCAAGACCCGCGGCGCGATCTCTCCCCTCGCCACCGCCGGGCTTGCCACCGTGGCGGTGCGGGCGCCCGGGCATCCGGTGGCGCGGGCGCTGTTGGAGGCGGTGGAGCTGCCGGTGGCGGCGCCGAGCGCCAATCGGTCCGGGGCGGTGAGCCCGACCCGGGCGGAACATGTGGTGCAGGACCTCGGGGATAGGGTGGCGTTGGTGCTGGATGCAGGACCCTGTCCGTTGGGGTTGGAGAGCACGGTGGTGGATCTGAGTGCGGGCGGCGCGCCGCTGCTGCTGCGGCCCGGAGCGGTGCCGCGGGAGGCGGTCGAGGCCGAGCTGGGCGTCGCCCTCGCGCGCCCGGGTCGGGAGGACGGTCCGGCCCGCTCGCCGGGTCTCCTGGGTCGCCACTATGCGCCCAGCACGCCCCTGCGCCTGGAGGCGCGTGAGGTGGA
>JALSGW010000099.1 GCA_026982585.1 Alphaproteobacteria bacterium
GTGTTGCGGGGCACCGACCTCGCCGCCCGTTTCGGAGGCGACGAGTTCGTGGTGCTGATGCCCCACACCGACCAGCAAGGCGCTGTGCGGGTGGCGGAACGCCTGCGGGCGCGAGTCCGCGAGGAGCGGGAGAGTGTTCGCTGTACCGTGAGCATCGGGATCGCGGCGGCCTCGGGTCTGGATGCGGAGGTGGAACGGTTGCTCACCTGCGCAGATCGCGCCCTCTACCGGGCCAAGCGCGAGGGTCGCGACCGTATTCGCCGCTATGAGGGCGAGGCGGGACGCGCGCCCCGAGGGCGCGCCGATCCCGATTCCGATTGACCGGCACGCCCCGCCGTCGCCTGCAGGTGCCACGAGCCGCCGCGGGTCGGGGTGCCGCCTCCCCGGCCCGACGACCGGCGCGTTCCGGACACGGGCCGGCGCGCCCCCATCCGGGCCCATGCTGTCGCGCAGACGCGCCTCGCCCGAGGAGGGTCACACCCGCACCGGGGTGATGTAGATCTCCACCCGACGGTTCAGCTGACGTCCCGCCTCGGTGGCGTTGTCGGCCCGCGGCTCCATCTCCCCGCGCCCCTCGGCGACGATCCGCTCGGGCGGCACCCCATAGGCGATGAGGGCGGCGCGCACCGCCTCCGCGCGTCGCCGCGACAGCTCCAGATTGTAGGCGGCGCTCCCCACCGAATCGGTGTGTCCCACCACCAACACCCGGCATTCGGCACAGGCGGCGAGCGCGTCCGCGAGCCTGCGCAGGGTTTCGCGAAAACCGGGGCGGATGGTGGCGCTGTCGAAGTCGAACATCACCTCGTCGGTGAAGGTGACCCGCACCAGGCCCTGTTCGAGCCGCTCCACCTCGGCGATGCGGGCGTTCCGCTCCGCCGCCAGGGCCTCGCGCAGGCGCCGTTCCTGCTCGTCCATCATATAGCCGACAAGCCCTCCGGCGAGCGCGCCTGCGGCCGCGCCGAGGGCGATCCCGCGCGCCTCGTTGTCGTCGATGGCGGCCCCCGCCGCACCGCCGAGGATCGCCCCCACAAGCGCCCCGGTGGCCACCCGTTCGCTCATCACCGGCTCGCCGTCCGGACCCGGGGCGCAGGCGGCAAGCCCGAGCAGCGACACCATCACCACCTGCCTCACGCGCATCAGCATCGCTCCGCTTCCTGGCACCATCGCCCCTCCTTCTAGCACGAGCCCGAGCCGGTAGGGATCTCCAAGGCGCACGCACCCGGAGCCCGAAGGGAAAACCGCACATCCGCACCGCTTCATCCACATTCCCACACACGCTGCGGCCGGAACCGGCCCGGAACGGCTCCGCCCTCCCCCGCGCGAGCTCCCGCCGCCGGCGCTTCCGGGCGCCCACCCGGACCTTCCCGACGACCGCGGCGGCGAGAGAAACCGGCCCGATCCACTGCGCGCGCAGCGCTCTCCCGGCTCCCAAGCCGGCCGAAGCGCGGGAGCCGCACCGAGCGGAACGCACCGACCCGGCCGCCCGCGCTCGGAGGACGGCATCGTCTTGCGCGCGCCGCAGCCTCGTGCTGTCCGCAGACCGCACCTCCAGCCACGGCGGCGACACCTCCCCTCCGCACCTCTTCGGTCCGCAGCCAGCATGCGCTTTGGTGCCGGGCGGAGCTCGCCGGGCGCTTAGGCACGATCACATGGCGCGATGGTGCCTCAGGGCGGGCGGTGGAGGCCAGGGCGGTGGCCGATCCGGCGCCGCAGCGTCGCCGATCGACGACATGCTCCGCAGCGTCCTGGAAGCCTCCCGACCATGGTGCGGGCGGGTGCGGCGCGGGCTGATGCTCGCGGCTCGAGCCCGCTCCGGCGAGCGGACCCCGGGCGCTGGTGTGGGGTGATGCATGGCGGCGCCGCCTTTTCATGGCCCGGCCCGGCTGACGGCATCCTTCGCGCTGTCCTGTGACAGGCCCATCCGCTCAGCGCGCGCACGAAGGCCGGGGAAAGCCACACCGAAGAGCGCGGAGCGCTCGTGCGGATCCAGCGTGCGCAGGGATGTGGGGTGAACGGTAAGCGGCCATGGCCGGCCGGCTGGGATGGGCGAGCGTCTGTGACGGTTCAGGGTGAAGCGAAGCTTGCGCCGGCGGGGCGTGAAACCGCCCGGGTGATGGTCGCTGCCGGTGGGGCGCCGCTCGCCGCCAGCCACCCTCGCCTCCGGCCGGCTGACGCGGTGCGCAGGGGCGCGGTGAACGGATCCGCACAAGGGCGGAATCCCGACCTCTCACCTTTCCGGCGGGTTGCGGTGAGCAGTGCGGGCGACCTGACGGAGCCTAGGGTGCCGTGATCCTTTGCGGCGGTACAAGGCGAGCCGTTGCGGTCAGCCGCTGCCGCCTGCGCCCCGCCGGCCAACCGCCCGGGCGCGCGAGCCGCTCGTCGATCCGCCCACGTCATCCTTGTCGCACATGGTCCTCCGGGCGGAGCACGGCCTCGCCCACGTGCCAGGCGCCGGAACCTTTCCTTCCGTCTCCCGGGGATCGCTGCTCCTCGGCAGTCCGCTTTCCGCAAGCGGCAAGCGCGCGGCTCGGACCACGGGCGCCTGCGGGAGGCGCCGGCCGGTGGCGGATCGGTCCCGGAAAGCCGGCCTGCGCTGCCGAAGCCGGCTCAGCCCGGGTTCGTCGTCGAAGCCTTCGCAGCGGCTGGGGATTTCCTTCGTACCGGCGCATCGCGGCCGGTTTCCTCGAACCGTCGGGCGAGGCGTTCGATGTCGGCCGCTGCCGGGCTCGTCGGATAGCGGGCGAGGAAGGGCAGCTGGCTTCGGATCGCCGCCGCCACCCGGCGGTCGCGCCGCACCACCCCCAAAAGCGGGAAGTCGCGGCCGAGAAAGCGCCGGCAGACCTCGCTCAGCGCCTGGTAGGTCTCGATCCCCCGGGCCACCTCCTCGACCCCGTTGACCACGATCTGGACCGCATCGCGCTCCCGGCAGGCCACCTTGATGAAGGCGTAGGCGTCGGTGAGGGCGGTGGGCTCGTCGCTGGTGATCACCAGCACCTGGTCGGCGGCGCGGGCGAACCAGCGGCATGCGCCCTCGAGCCCTGCGGAAAGGTCGAGGAAGGCGTACGCATAGCGGCGGCAGAGCCGCCGCAGGGCGGCGGTAAGCCGTTCGAGCTGCGGCTCCCCCAGACCGGCCAGCAGTCCCGAGCCGGAGCGGCCGACGATGAGGTCGGTGCCGGTGGCCGCGTGGTGGAACACCGCCTGGGCGAGGGCGACCCGCCCGCCCAGCACCGAGGCCAGGTCGTGCTCGGCCTGGATGCCGAGCTGCACGTCCAGGTTAGCGAGACCGAGATCGGCGTCGAAGAGCAACACCCGCCGGCCCCGGCGGGCCAGGGCGTGGGCCAGACTGGCGGCGAGGAAGGTCTTGCCTACGCCGCCCTTGCCGGAGGCGATCGCCACCAATTGCGACATGTCATCTCCTCTCCAAGGACGCGGCACGCTCCACCATCAGCCGGGCGAGCTGGGCGGGCGCGAGACGGGGAAGCCCGCTGCCGATCACCGGGGCGATGCCGACGCCGGCCAGCGCCAGCCCCGCTTCGAGCACCCGCAGCAAGGCGGCCAGGCGGCGGGTGAGATCGAGCTTGGTCACCACCACCCGCCGCATCCCGAGCGCCTTGAGGTTGTGGGCCATCTCGAAGGCATCCTCCGGATGCAGGGTGGCCGGCAGCACCGCCACACCCTCGAGCCGCAGGCGGGCGAGCAGTTCCGCAAGCGCCGCGAGCTCGCGTCCGCGCAGGGGATGGACGCCGGTGGTGTCGGCCAGCAGCAGCCCGCCCCGGGGTGCGGTCAGCGGCCGTCCGGGAAGGTCAGTCTCGGGTTCCAGCCCAAGCGGTCGCAGCAACGCGCTGAGCTGCGCATGCCCGCCCGCGCGCACGGCATCGAAGCTCACCACCCGCACCGGGCGGGAGGCGAGCCGGGCGAGTGCGGCGAGCTTGGCCACGGTGGCGGTCTTGCCGGCTCCGGGCGGCCCGACGAGGGCGAAGGCGCCCTCTTCCAACCCGACCTCGGCGCCAAACGGCAAGACGGCGGCGAGGGCGCGCGCAAGCGCGGTTTCCGCATCCGCAGCACCGCTCCGCTCCGCCTCGGCCAACAGCGCCCCGGCGAGGCGCGCCGGCACCTCCAGCAGCTCGAACAGCCGTTCGAGCTCCCGTCGCAGGCCCGAAGTCTGCCGGGGGCCGCCCAACAGCGCCTCCAGGTCCGGCTCCTCGCCGTCCACGGCGGCGGTGATGCGGACCCCGCCCGCCACCTCCCGGCTCGCCACCAGCACCGCATCCGGGCCCAAGGCCTCGCGCATGCGCTGGAGCGCTTCCTGCATGTTCGACGCCTCGAACACCCGAAGCCGCATGGTCCCTCACAGCTGGCCCAGGGTTCGGATCTTGACCCGCGGGTGGATTTCCGCGTGGGACAGCACCGGCGTGCTGGTCCGGAAACGCTCCACCACCGTGCGCACATAGGGGCGGATGCTGGGCGAGGTGACCAGCACCGGAAGCTCCCCCTGGGCGGCCAGGCGCT
>JALSGW010000100.1 GCA_026982585.1 Alphaproteobacteria bacterium
GCGGATGGCGACGATCCGCACCTCTTCGGCGAACAGCGCCCGGTCCCGCTCCGCGAGCGTATAGCGCAGGCGCAACAGCGCGAGCGCGGTGACCCGATCGACGGCAGCGCTGCGCATGACGCCGAGACGGGCGAGGAAGGGCGGCGGTTCCGGGGCAAGGGCGCGGCCCAGGATGTGACGGGCGGCGGTCTCCACCAGCGGATGGTTGCGGCCGACATAGAGCGCGTCGGAATCGGCAGTGCGATCGAACACCATCCGGTAGGGCGGCGCCGTCCCCAGCTGTTCGCGAAACTCTCGCTCCGCCTGTCCGGGGTGGAAAATCGTGGCGTCGCCGTCCTGCGCGAACCGGCCCTGCAGGCGGGCGGCGAACTCGCGAAGAAAGCGCGCCACCGCCATCGGCTCGCCGAGGATGTCGTCCGTCTCCTCCAGCTCGCGCTGCACTTCCTCCGGCGAGATCTGCTCCTGGCCATAGTAGGAGCGCAGCGCACCCTCCTCTTCCACCGCCCGCTCCCAGCGCTGGAGCAGCCGCTGGAGACGGCTGTCGCCGCCGAGGGCCAGCTCCAGCTGACGGCCGCTTCGACCCAAGAGCACCTCGCCGATGACGGCTTCGAGGATCTCTTCCGCCCCGGCCGGCACCGGCACGATGATGCCGAGGCTCTCGCGGATCCGGCGCGCCTTGCGGATCAGCACCTCGAGGACGGCGAGATCGACCGGATTGTCCTCGCCGTAGATGGTGACCGTGCGGACCTCCCGGCGGCGCTGGCCGAAGCGATCGACGCGCCCCTCGCGCTGCTCGAGGCGGTTGGGGTTCCAGGGCAGGTCGTAGTGGACGACCGCGTCGAAATGTTCCTGGAGGTTGATGCCCTCGGAGAGACAGTCGGTGGCCACGAGGATGCGGCGAGGGGCCCGGCCCAGCGCCTCCACCAGCTCGCGGCGACGTTCGTCGGGCAGTTCGCCCGTCACCACCTCCACCGCGATACCGTCGAAGGCCTGGCGGAGCTCGCGGCCGACGTAGTGGGCGGTCGGAATGTAGCGGCAGAAGACGATGGGATGATGGCCCTGCGCGAGCAGATCCTCGAGCGTACGCAACAGACACGCGAGCTTGGCGTCCCGGTCCTTGCCGGCGAGCTCCGTCGCCTCGCGGGCGAAGGCGGACAGGCGCCGGTGATGGCGCTCTTCCAGCACCGCCCGCGCTTCCTGCACCGCGCCTGCGGGAGCCACGTCGGTGCCGCCGGCCTCGTCGAGCATGTCGGTGACGAAGGGACGCTGGCGGTCATCGACTTCCTGCGGCGACTCGTCCATCGTCCGGGCTTCGGTCGCGGCCTTGCGCTCGAGAACCGCGCGTGCCGCCTCGGGGCTCGAGAGCACGCAGCGCAGGATGGCGATGGCACCCCAGTACCGCACCCGCTGCCGCACGTCCCGCCCGTCGCCGGTCCCTATGGCCTCCCGGCAGAAGGCGAGCACCCTGTTGAAAAGGGTCTGATAGGCCGGGGTGAGGCGGTAGGTGGCCTCGCGGGCGAGGCGGGTCGGGAACGCCGTGTCCGTTCCCATCCATCCTTCCACTTCCCGGCGCCGGCGCTGGACGATGTGCCGGCGCAGCCGGCGGCGGTCGGCCTGTTCCTCGAAGCGTGGATCGAGCAGCCCGAGCAGCGAGCGGAAGCTCTCCTCGATGCCGGAGTGGGGCGTGGCGGTCACCAGCAGCAGGTGGATGTCGGGGCGGCGGTCCACGAGGTCGCGGAGGAGTTCGTAGCGCTGTTGCTCTGGGCGCTGGCGGTCGGTGCCGCGCGGGCGGGCGCAGAGATGGGCCTCGTCGACGATCACGAGGTCCGGTGCGTGGCGGAGGAAGCGCTCCCGGTGGCGCTCGCTCTTCACGAAGTCGATGCTGGCCACGAAGGCGTCGAGCCATGCCCAGATACCGAGGTCGGGCCGCGGCAGACGCCGCTCGAGCGCGGCCAGGGTTGCAGGCGCGACGAGCTCGGCGCCCAGGGCGAACTTCTCGGCGAGCTCCCGCTGCCACTGGTCGCAGAGATGGGCGGGGGCGAGCACGCCCATGCGACGGATGACACCACGGTCCAAAAGCTCCCGCGCGATCAGGGCCGCTTCGATGGTCTTGCCGGTCCCCACGTCGTCGGCGATCAAGAGCCGGACCGGCTCGAGCCTGAGCGCCATCAAAAGCGGTATGAACTGATAGGGCCGGGGGGCGACCGAGATCCGCCCGAGCGAGCGGATCGGTGCGGCGCTCGAGCGCAACAGTAGCCGCGCGGCGTCGAACAACAGCCGCAGGCCCGCGGCGTCACCGATGCGGTCGGCGGGCGGTTCGGGGAACTGCGCCGGTCGGACCTGATCGTGGCCGAGCCCCGGCAGGATGCCGCAGGCCTCCCGGTCGGTGCCGTCGAGAGGGCGCAGCCGCAGCACCTCGCCGTCCTCCTCGTGCGCGACCACCACCCAGTCCCGCCCGCGCACGCGAACGAGGGATCCGGGCGGAAAACGGTCGAGCGGGATGGATCCCGGATCCGGCATGCGAGCTCCTGCCATCCACCCCTTCTCCCGTAGCCGCGGAGTTGGATGCGAGACAAGGGAGCAGACCGCTCACGAGAGCGTCCGGATTCCACTCCGGACACCCGTTCGCACCCCTGACGCTGGCGAGGGGGTCCACAAGGGCATGCAGCAGTTCGGGCTCGTGGCGGCGGATCAACGTCCGAAGGCCGCCGTGGAGCCAGGATGCCGGCCGGACGCCACGATCCCACGGGGAATAAACACGATCCCACGGGGAATAAAAAGGCGCCGAACGTGTTGCGGACTTCCGGTTCTGTCGGGATCGCGGGCAGCGCGCCTCCCGCCACGGCGACCCCGGGATCCCCCCGAAGCGGGTGCTAGCGGGTCTCTCGGTCCCCGGCAGCCGGGCCGGGAGCGGTCCGGTCGGTGAGGGGCGCGCGCCCGCCTTCCGGCCGCTCCTCGATCGGCACCAGCCTCACCCGCAGCGGGTTGGGCACCAGATCGTACATGGCACCGCTGCCGGCGTCGATGGCGGCGCCGATCAGCCCGCCGACGATCACATTGCCGGCCATGCCCGCGGCCCCGCCCCCCGAGATGCGGGGCGTGACGGTGGCCCGCACCGGCTCGTAGCCCTCCTTGACGATGTCCACCACCAGGCTCGCGTTGCGCTTGACGGTGAGCGAACAGGGGGTGGTGCAGCGCAGCCCGTTGGACAGCACCGCCTCCGCTCCGGGCGGCTCGGTCTCGATGACCAGCACGTCCGTGGTGCCCCGGGTGATGGTGGCGCAGCCGGCGAGCACCACGAGCGCCTGGACGACAAGCGCGTTTCTGACCGACCTTGCCATGAGGCGACCTCCCTCCACCTGCGGTCCGCCCCCCACCTAGGGCCGCGCCGGAACGCGCGAAGGCGGGGCAGGCTTGCCGTCGGTCCGGGATCGCGCCCGGCGCGGCCGGGTTCGGGCGGAGGGTTCAGCCGGCGGAGGGCGCGCGCGCCGACGGGCTCCGGCCGTCCAGGTGGCGGCCGCCGTCGAGCGGGAGCAGGGCGCCGGTCATGGAACGGGCCCGCAGCAGGAAGAGGAGGGCGGCCTCGAGCTCCGCGTGGGTCGTCGCCCGCTGCAGCGGGCTTTCCCGGACGAGCCGCGCGAGGCGCGGGTTCGGATCCCCCTCCACGATTCCGGGCGCGATGGCGTTGACCCGGATGCGGGGTGCGAGCCGCTGGGCCAACACCTGGGTGGCGGCCCACAGCCCCGCCTTGCTCGCCGTGTAGCCGAGATAGTGGGGTGTCGGGCGGAGGATGCGGGCATCGAGGATATTGACGATCAATCCCTCCCGCTCCGGCGGCAGGGTGCGGGCGAAGTGGAGGGCGAGCAGCAGGGGCGCATGCAGATTGAGCGCGATCTGCCGTCGCCAGCTCTCGGGATCGAGATCGTCCCAGGGATCGGCAAGGAAAAGCGCGGCGTTGTTGACCAGCACCTCCACCGGCGCGAGCGCATGGGCGGCGCGCTCGAGCAGCGGCCGTACCTCCGTCTCCCGGGTGAGATCGGCGGCGAGCACCGCGGTGGCCACGCCGGTGCTCTCGGCGAGGGTGCGGGCGAGCACCTCGGCCCGCTCGCGAGCCCGGTGGCAGTGGATCGCCAGGGCATAGCCCTCGCGCGCGAGCAGTCGGGCCATGGCCTGCCCGATGGGGCTCGCGGCACCGGTGACGAGCGCGGCCCTTGCGGCGGCGGTCACGGCGCGCGTCCCTCGGATCCGCAGATGCGGGTGCCCTGGATCCGCCCGCCTGCGGCGCTAGAACGATGGTGGGTGCGGGGGTCTGCGCTCATGATCGCCTATCTCCTGGGCGGAGCGGCCGTCTACGGGCTCGTGGTGGGCGGGTTGTACCTGGCCCAGGACGGCATGTTGTTTCCGCGGGAGGCGGCCCGGCATCCCACCCTGCCCTTGCCGGAGGGAGCCGAGCGGCTCAGGCTGGCGACGCCGGAGGGCCCGACGATCGTGGGACATCTGC
>JALSGW010000101.1 GCA_026982585.1 Alphaproteobacteria bacterium
GGCGATCTCGCTTCGCGTCGCATAACCGTCGAACAGCCGCTGGCGCAGCACCAGCCGCGCCTCGGAGCGCAACAGAAGCTTGCTGTCGTTGCCGCCCGGGCGGCGGGTGGCGTCGTTGCGGCTCCACTCCGGACCCGCCGCAAGCCGCACCTCCAAGCTCGGCCACAAGAGCGCCCGCGCCTGGGCGAGCTCCTGTTCCACCGCGCGGCGATCGCTCGCCACCACCCGCAGGTCGGGGTTGAAGGCAAGCGCCCGGGCCACGCTGTCGGCAAGCCCCACCGCCGCGGCCGGAGAAGGTGCCAGCAACAGCGCCGCCGCGGCCAAGACCCAGACCAGGCCGGGCCGGATCGAACAGGCGGTGGGGGAGATCATGGGACGCCTTCCTCGAGACAGACCGGGGATGGGACCGATGCGCACCATACAACCGTAGGGCGAAAGCCTCTCTAGGAGCCGGCCGGCGGCTCTGTCAATCGCCGCCGGCGGATTCGCGCGCAAGGGCGGCGATCTGTGGTTTTTCGGCTGCAGCGGGCCTTGTCTCCCCGGGCGGGAACCGTTAACGGAATGTTCACCTTGGTGGTCGAGGATGGGCCCCGTGGTGCGTGAACAGGCGGGAGGTGTCGCGGGTGCAGCGCGGCCGGGCGGGCGCACAACCTGCGGGTGAGATGGGCGATCCTCCGGCGGGCGTGCGCGAGGAGGTGGGGGAGGCGCGGTCGGGCGGGGGTGGTCCCGATTCGGTTGCCGATGGTGGGGCGGTCGGCGATGCGGCCGCGGCGGGGCGCGGGGATCCGCTCGCCGAGGCGCTGGTGGTGCTGTGCCGGCTGCTCAAGCGGCCGCTCTCGCGCGAGGCGTTGACGGCGGGCCTGCCCCTTGAGGGAGGGCGGTTGACGCCGGCGCTGGCGGTGCGGGCGCTGAATCGGGCCGGGTTTGCCGTGCGTCTGGTGCAAAGACCCCTGGCGCGGCTCGAGGGGCCGTTGTTGCCCTGTGTGCTCCTGTTAAGCGGGCGGCAGGCGGTGGTGCTGCTCGGCCGGGACGCCGATGGACGGCTGCGGGTGGCGCTTTCGGAGGTGGACGGCGGGGTGGCCGAATGGGAGCCTCGGGAGCTCGAGGCCCGTTATCTCGGCCATGCGCTCCTGGCCAAGCCGCGGCTCGCGCAGGAGGCCGGGGATGCCGTCGCCGCGGCGCCGGCGGGGCACTGGTTCTGGTCGGTGTTGTGGCGGGAGTGGCCGCTTTATGGCGAGGTGATGGCGGCGGCGCTGTTGATCAACCTGTTCACCCTCGCCGGGCCGCTGTTCATCATGAACGTCTACGATCGGGTGGTGCCCAACGAGGCCATGGCCACCCTGTGGGTGCTGGCGGTGGGGGCGTTGTTGGCCTTCGGCTTCGACTTCGTGCTGCGTCTGCTGCGGGGGCATGTGCTCGATGCCGCCGGGCGCATCGCCGACATCCGGCTCGCCTCCCGTATCTTCGCCCATGTGCTGGGGCTCGAGATGCGATCCCGTCCCGCCTCCGCCGGCGCCTTCGCCAATCACGTGCGGGAGTTCGAATCGATCCGCGAGTTCTTCGCCTCCGCCACCATCACCACCCTCATCGACCTGCCCTTCGTGTTGTTGTTCATCCTGGTGATCTGGATGGTGGGCGGAGCGGTGGCGGCGGTGCCCGCCGTGGCGGTGCCGCTGGTGCTGGCGGCGGGGCTTGTGCTGCAGATCCCGCTCAACCGGGTGATCCGGCGCACCTTCCAGGAGGCCTCGCGCAAGCACGGGGTGCTGGTGGAGGCGGTCTCGGGGCTCGAGACCATCAAGAGCCTCGGTGCTGAGGGGCACATGCAGCGCGCCTTCGAGGAGGCGGTGGCGGCCACCGCGGAATCCGCCAACCGGGCCCGGCTCTATTCCTCCCTCACCGTCCACCTCGCCGTGCTGGCGGCCAATCTGGTCACGGTGGGGGTGGTGGTCCTCGGCGTCTATCGCATCGCGGCCGGGGAGATGACGGTGGGTGCTTTGGTGGCGGCCACCATCCTGGCCGGTCGGGCGATGGCGCCGCTCGGCCAGGTGGCCGGGGTGCTGGCCCGCTTCCATCAGGCCAAGGCGGCTTATGAGACCCTGAACCGCATCATGCGGCTTGCGACCGAGCGTCCCGCCGGGCGGCGCCACCTGCCCCGGGCGCGGTTGCGCGGTGCCGTCACCTTCCGCTCGGTCACCTTCCGCTATCCCGGCCAGGAGCTGCCGGCCCTGCGCGAGGCGAGCTTCCACATCGAGCCGGGGGAGCGGGTGGCGCTGGTGGGCCGGGTCGGATCGGGCAAGACCACGGTGGCCAAGCTCATCCTCGGGTTGTATGCGCCCGAGCAGGGTGCGGTGCTGGTGGACGGGGTGGACGTGCGCCAGATCGACCCGGCCGAGCTCAGGCGCCAGATCGGCTATGTGCCCCAGGACGTGGTGCTGTTCCGCGGCACCCTGCGCGAGAACATCCTGATCGCCGCCGAAGACGCCGACGAACACGCCTTCCTGCGCGCCGCCACCCTGGCCGGGGTGGAGGATTTCGCGGCCCGCCATCCCCAGGGCTACGAGCTTCGGATCGGCGAGCGGGGCGAGGCGCTCTCCGGCGGACAGCGCCAGGCGGTGGCGATCGCCCGGGCCCTGCTGCGCGATCCGCCGCTGTTGTTGCTCGACGAGCCGACCAGCGCCATGGACAGCGGCGCCGAGGAACGGCTCAAGGCGCGGCTGTCGCCGGCGCTCGCGGGCCGCACGCTGCTTTTGGTCACCCATCGCGGTTCGCTGCTGTCGCTGGTGGAGCGCCTGATCGTGCTGGACGCCGGGCGGGTGGTGGCGGACGGGCCGCGCGACGAGGTGATCCGCGCCCTCAACGAGGGCCGTATTCGGGGAGCGGCCTGAGATGGGTGCGGCGGCGCGAAAGGAACCCTCCGACTGGCCGCCCGGGGCGCTCGTGGACATCGAGGAGCTGCGCCCCCGCCCCACCGTGCATCTGCTGCTCCTTGTGATCGCCGCCGCGTTCGTGAGCTTCCTCGCCTGGGCCGCGGTCGCCACCCTGGACGAGGTCACCCGGGCCCAAGGCCGGGTCATCCCCTCGCGCCAGGTGCAGCAGGTGCAGCATCTCGAGGGCGGGATTGTGGCCGACATCCTGGTCCGGGAAGGCGATCGGGTGGAGGAGGGCGAGCTGCTCTTGCGCATCGACAATCTGCGGGCGGCCAGCGACTACCGGGAGAAGAAGGCCCGCTACCTGGCGCTGCTCGCCGCCATCGCCCGGCTGGAGGCGGAGGCGGAGGAGGCGGAGCGTATCCGGGTTCCCGAGGAGGTGGAGCGGGAGGCGCCGGAGCTCGCCAGAAGCGAGGAAGAGCTGTTTCGCGCGCGCAAGGAGGCGCTCGCCTCGCGGATCGAGATCCTCGCCCGGCAGGTGGAACAGCGTGAGCAGGAGCTCGCGGAGCTGGCCGCCGGCGAGGAACGGGTGCGGCGCTCGCTTGCGCTGTTGCGCGAGGAGCTCGCGATCAGCGAGCGGCTCGCCGGCGAACGGCTGGTGGCGCGGGCGGAGCTTTTGCGGCTGCGCCGCCAGGTGGCCGAGCTCGAGGGGGAGCTGAGCCGGCTCGAGGCGGCGGTGCCGCGGGCGCGGGCGGCGCTCGCCGAGGCCCGGGAGCGGATCGCCAATGCGCGCAGCGAGTTCCGCTCCCGGGCGCTCAAGGAGCTGGCCGCCCTGCGCAGCGAACTGGCCGGCATCCGGCCGGTGGTGGTGGCGGGCGAGGATCGGGTGCGCCGCACCGAGGTGCGCTCGCCGGTGCGCGGGGTGATCAAGAAACTCTACATCACCACCCGCGGCGGGGTGGTCCAGCCGGGGCAGGTGCTGGTGGATATCGTGCCGCTCGACGACAGCCTGCTCGTGGAGGCATCGGTCCCGCCCCGGGACATCGCCTTCATCCGCCCGGGCCAACCGGCCCGGGTCAAGATCACCGCCTACGACTACGCCGTCTACGGCGGGCTCGAGGGGCGGGTGGAGCACATCTCGGCCGACACCCTGGTCGATGCGCGAGGCCAGAGCTACTACCTCATTCGGGTGCGCACCGAGCGCAACTATCTGGGAAGCCCCGACCGCCCGCTCGCCATCATCCCCGGCATGACCGCGGAGGTGGACATCCTCACCGGTCAAAAGACGGTGCTGGACTATCTCCTCAAACCGGTGGTGCGGGCACGCGAGGAGGCCCTGAGAGAGCGCTGACAGGACCGAAAGAGCCGGGAGGCGCTGCGCTGCCGCCCTTCGCGCGCCGAACCCGCGCTCTGCCTTCGCCGGAGCTGTGCCGTCGGCTGCAGCCGGAAGGATGCACGCGTCGTCGGGACGCGGCTCCGCGAGCGTCCTCTACCGGACCCGGGCCCGTCGCCAAGGCCGGGGCGGGCGCGCGCCGCAGGCCTGACCGCTCGCGTGCTGGGCGGGCGATGATTGTGTCCGTCTTCGCGAATGGGATGGAGCGGGGTGCGGAAATCACTTCCGCGCTCGGGCCGCC
>JALSGW010000102.1 GCA_026982585.1 Alphaproteobacteria bacterium
TCGGCCTCATTCCCCTGATCTCCGGACTGGTCGGGACCTGTCCGGTGTACCGCATGCTGGGGCTTTCCACCTGCGGTCAGCGCAAGGAGGCCTAGGAGCCTCCGCGCTCTCAGCGGCGGGAGGCTACGGGGGCGTCCTCGTCGGAGCGGCGGGGCGCGTCGGGCGCGGGTTTTCGGCGAGGGGCGGCGCGCTTCGGCTGTTCCCATCCCCACCCGGCGGCGGGAGACGTCCGGCCGCAGGGCGAGCGCTCAGGTCCCGTCGAGAGTGGGGTAGATCGGAAAACGGGCGAGCAGTCGGCGCACCCGCTCGCGCACGCCGCGCTCCACCTGCTCCGCTCCCTCCCCGCCCGTCCTGCGCACCCCTTCGAGCACCTCGCCGATCATCGCCCCGACCTCGCGCAACTCCGCGGGGCCGAAGCCGCGGGTGGTGGTCGCCGGGGTGCCGAGGCGGATGCCCGAGGTGACGGCGGGTTTCTCGGGATCGAACGGGATGGCGTTCTTGTTGCAGGTGATGCCGGCGCGGCCGAGCGCGGCCTCCGCCGCCCGGCCGGTGATGCCGCGGGGGCGCAGGTCCACGAGCAAGAGATGGGTGTCGGTGCCGCCTGCCACCAGCCGCAAGCCCTGTTCGACCATGCTGGCGGCGAGGGCCTTGGCGTTGTCGAGCACCCTTTGGATGTAGAGCTTGAAGCCGGGCTCGAGCGCCTCCTTGAAGGCCACCGCCTTGGCGGCGATCACATGCATGAGGGGGCCTCCCTGCAGCCCCGGGAACACCGCCTGGTTGATGCGTCGCGCGAGCTCTTCGTCGTCGCACAGGATCAGACCCCCGCGCGGGCCGCGCAGGGTCTTGTGGGTGGTGCTGGTGACCACGTGGGCGTGGGGGAAGGGCGAGGGATGCAGGCCCGCCGCCACCAGGCCGGCGATATGGGCCATGTCCACCATCAGCCAGGCGCCCACCGCGTCGGCGATGGCGCGAAAGCGCGCGAAGTCGATCACCCGCGCATAGGCGGAGGCGCCGGCGATGATCAGTTTCGGCCGGTGGCGTTCGGCGAGGGCCGCCACTTCGTCGTAGTCGATGCGCTCGTCCTCCCGCCGCACCCCGTAGGACACCGCGCGAAACCACCGGCCCGACAGGGCGGGCGGGGCGCCGTGGGTGAGATGCCCGCCCGCCTCCAGCTTCATGCCGAGGATGGTGTCGCCGGGCTTGAGCAGGGCCAGGAACACGGCGGCGTTGGCCTGGGCACCGGAATGCGGCTGCACGTTGGCGAAGGCACAGCCGAACAAGCGCTTGGCGCGCTCGATGGCGAGCCGTTCCGCCACGTCCACGTAGGCGCAACCGCCGTAATAGCGACGGCCCGGGTATCCCTCGGCGTATTTGTTGGTGAGCACCGAGCCCTGGGCCGCCAGCACCGCCGGGCTTACGATGTTCTCGCTCGCGATCAGTTCGATGTGCTCCCGCTGGCGGGTGAGCTCGTCCCGGATGGCGGCGTGGATCTCCGGATCCACCGCCTCCAGGCTCCGGTGGAAGAAGTCCGCATCCGGCATTGAGCTGCTGTCCGCCCGAAGCCCGGACCGCTCCTGTGCCATCGCCGTCTCCCAAACCCCATCCCTCGTGTCGGTGGCGCCCGAGATAGGGCAAGCGGAAGTGCCGCGCAACGCGGACAGCCGTACAGCCTCAGCCGGCCGCCCAACGCAGGAGCCGGGCCCGCATGCGGCGCACATGGCTTCCGGGCCAGAAGACGCGGCGGCAGCCGGGGCAGAAGGTGAAGGGACCGCCCAGTCGGCGCGCCGGCTCGGGCAATGCGTCGATGCGCTCGGGCGGCAGCGGCGCGAGGCGGCGGTTGTCGACCAGGCAGCGGGTGAAAGGCGCATGCAGCCAGTCGAGGCCGAGTTCGCACCTGAGCAGGGCGGCGAGCGTATCCAGGGGCGCCATCGGCAGCCGGATCACCTGCAGCCGCGGGTGCTGGAGCCGGCGGTCGCAGGTGAGGAGCAGGCGGTGCTCGTCGAGGGCCTGGGCGATGATGGTGCGATCGGCCCGCCGGGGTGGGGCGAGTTCGGTGTCGTGGCCGGCGGCGCGCAGCCATCGGGCGAGATGGGCCAGCATGGCGTCGCAGAGAAAGCGGGGTTCCTGCTCCACGGGCGGATGCGCGGCCGGTCCCAGGGCCCAGCTCAGCCGGTCACATGCGGGCCCGTGCCGGCGAGCCGAGCGAACAGACCGGCGTTGGGGCAGAACTCCGGATATCCCTTCGGCCGGGCCAACCAGCGCCGGCACAAGCGCCGCACCCCGCAACCGTAGCAGCGCAGATCCGCTTCCACCAGCTCCTCCCAGGCGCGGGCTGCGGCCTCCTCGACCACCACCCCGAACCGCTCCATCATGCGGGCCATGAGCTGGCGGTGCGGGGCGTTGCCGGCGAAGGGGCGGAACAGGGCGGATCGCGCGAGACCCAGCCGGCCCAGGGCGTAGTCCAGCCCCATCGGGGTGGAGAAGGCGAGGGGTTTTTGGACCGGCCAGGGCGGGATGCGGGCGAGGCGCTCCGGTGCGCGGGCGCGGATGCAGGCCTCGATCACCGCGAGATAGTGGGGTACCGCGGCATCGAGCGCGAAGTCGGCGGCGCGCGCCCGCAGCCTGGCGGCGTCGGGGGGATGGTCCAGCACGGCGCAGATCGCCCGGGCCAGCGCCTCCGCATCGCCCACCGGCACGAGCGGACCCAGCCGGCCGCCCTCGAGGATCTCGCGCGGCCCGCTCGGGCAATCGGTGGCCACCACCGGCGTCCCGCAGGCCATGGCCTCGATCAACACCCCCGGCAGACCCTCCCAGCGGGAGGACAGCACCACCACCCGCGCCCGGCGCATCCACGGCAGGGGATCGAGCACGAACCCCGGCATGGCCACATGCTCCTCCAGACCCAGCTGCCGCACCCGCTGCGCGAGCAGCGGGCGCAGCCGGCCGTCGCCGAGCAGGATCAGGCGCAGCGGTCTTTGCTCGCGCGCCCGCGCGAAGGCGTCGATCAGGGTGGGGAAGTCCTTCTGCAGTTTGAAGGTGCCGGCGGCCAGCACCACCGGCGGGAACTCCGCCTTCAGCCAGGGATGGTCGGGCTCCGCGGCCATGCGGGCTTCCAGCTCGGGGGTCACCACCGGGTTGTAGATCAGGTGGATGCGCTCCCGAGACAGGCCGGTGAGCCGGGCGAGCTCCAGGCGCACCCCTTCCGAGACGGCGATCACCGCATCCGCTTTCGGATACATCCGGCGCAACAGCCAGCGCAGCCACAGGCGCACCAGCCGTTGGGCGGGCGGAAAGGCGTCGAGATTGCCGCTCGGATGATTGCTCGCCCTGAGCACCAGCGCGATCGGAAGACGCGCGAGACGCCAGGCGGCGACCGCCACCAGATTGACGTGCAGGGCCGCCGACAGCAGCAGGTCGGGCTGCTCCCGGCGCAGATAGCGGGCGAGCGCGGGAATGCTGGCCGCGGTGGCGAGGCCCCGGGCGCGCACGGCGCGGATGGGAGCGGAGAAGGGGCGCGTTGGGTGGTCCAGCGCCACCAGCCGGATGCGCGGATCGAGGTGCGCCTCGAGCGGGCCGCCGCCCCGCACCACCACCACATCCACCTCGTGGCCCGCCGCGCAGAAGGCGTTGGCGAGGGTGAGGGTGCGGCGCTGGGCTCCGCCTCCGGTGAGCGCGTAGATGAACACCGCGAGGTGTTTGGTGGGATAGCGGTGGGCATCCGGTGGTGCCGACATGCCGTGCTCCCGATCAGGCCGCAGCAAGTCCCTCTACGTCGCCGAGGAGCAGCGCCAGATATCGCGCCACCGCCCGCTCGGGGGCGAAGGCCGCCGCCCGGGCCTTGAGGCGGGCCGCGGGGAGGGGCCGGGACAGGGCGGTCTTGATGGCGGCGGCGAGCGCCTGGGGTGAGCGTTCCGCGACCAGATAGCCGCAGCGGCCCTGCTCGAGCAGATCCGCGAGCGCTCCCGGGCCCGCCATCACCACCGGCGTGATGCCGAGGGCCAGGGCTTCCGCCACCGCATGGCCGAATCCCTCGAAGAGAGCCGTGTGCACGAACAGCCGGGCGCGGGCCATCCAGCGCCACGGATTGGGGTCGTGGCCCACCAGGAACACCCGATCCGCGAGCGCCAGCCGCCGGACCAGCCGCGCCAGCCGGCCGCGCTCGGGTCCGTCGCCGAGGATCACGAGCCGGGGCGCAGACCGCCCGTCCAGCTCCGCCATGGCGCGGATGAGAACATCGAATCCCTTCTGCCAGTGCAGCCGTCCCGCTGCCACCAGGAGGGGATCCGCAAGCGACCCGGCGAGCGGATGGGAAAGCGCACAGGCGGCCTTGCGTCGCACGTCCGCGAGGTCGACCGGGTTCGGCACGCTGACGAGGCGCAGGCACTCCGCTCCGGGA
>JALSGW010000103.1 GCA_026982585.1 Alphaproteobacteria bacterium
GTGGACGGCCGCCCGCTGGGCCGGGGCCGGGAGGGGGAGGTGACCCGCACGCTGCGCCGCGCGCTCGCCCGCCCCGGCTGAGGCGGGGGCGCGATGTCGCACGAGGGCCCCGCCCCGTGGCCGCGGACGGGCGCCTGTGGCAGCATGGCGGCGGGACGATCCGCCGCTCTTGGGGGAGACGGAGCATGATCCGGAAAGCGCTGCACATCGCCGCCCTCGCGCTGCTCGCCCTGCCGCTCGTCGCCGGCGCTGTGGCGGCGCAGGAGGTGCGGCTCTACAAGACCCCCTGGTGCGGCTGCTGCACCGCCTGGGGCCGCTATCTGGCCGCCGCCGGCTTCACCGTGCGCGCCGAGGACCTCGAGGACCTCACCCTGGTCAAGACCATGGCCGGGGTGCCGGCGCGCCTGCAGGCCTGCCACACCGCGGTGATCGCCGGCTATGTGGTGGAGGGCCACGTGCCGCTGGCCGCCATCCGGGAGCTGTTGGACGAGCGTCCCGAGGTGCGCGGGATCGCGGTGCCGGGCATGCCGGCCGGCTCGCCGGGCATGGGCGGCCCGCCCGAGACCTACACCGTCTTCGCCTTCACCGCCGAGGGCGAGATCCGCCCCCTCGCCGCCTTCCGCGGCGAGCGCCGGCTCTAGGCCCGCACCGGCCGCTCAGGCCGCCGCGCGCACGACCTCGGCAAGCCGCCGCCAGAGCGCCCCGGTCTCCTCGACCAGCGCCCGCTCCTCCTCGGCCGTGAAGGCCGGCGCATAGTAGTCGGGACGGCTGAGCCGGGCCGCCAGCTCGTCGCGCTCGCGCACCGAGAGCGGCAGCTCGACGTGCGCGAACACCGCCGCCAGCACCTCCGCCGGCCGGTCGCACAGCGCCTCGTAGGACACCAGCCGCACCCGGGCGGCGAGTTCCCGGTCCGCCTCCAGCTGCCCCAGCAGGAACCCGTAGAGCTGGCGCCAGTAGCGGGCGAACGCCCGCACCTCCTCGCCCCGCGCAAGCAGCGCCTCGAGCTCCCGCACCGCCTCCCCGCAGCCGGTGTTGATGAAACGCACATCGAGCCCGAACTCGAAGTGCCCGACCCGGCGCATGTGGGCGAGGATGCGGGGATCGCGCCGCTCCTCGCGGCAGAACAACCGGTGCTGCTTGACCAGCGAGGCGACGTGCCAGCGGGGATCGCGCACCGGCACCAGGATGCGGGCGTCGGGGAAGAGCTTGAGGAGATAGGGCAGGCGGGTGAGGTTGTAGTTGTTCTTGCACGCATAGCGCCGCCCGCCGCGCACCAGCAGGATCTTGCGGATGTGGTCGCGATAGAAGCGCTCGAAGGCGGGATGGGCGACCGTGCGGTCGAGCCGGTTGTCCCGGCGCGGATCGTGCAGATGCGGGAAGAAGGCCATCCAGACGACCTCCTCCATCGCCTCGGGACTGTCCGGGGTGACGTAGATGCGGTCGCGATGGGCCCGCTCCCTGGGCGGCACGTCGCCCCGGTAGAGATGGGCGAAGGCGCGGTTCCAGAAGATCGGGGTGAAGACCGGCGGATAGTCCCGGTAGCGATGGGTGGCCACCTCCGGGCGCGAGGCGAGGAGCTCGAGCAGGATGGTGGTGCCGGAGCGGGCCAGCCCGGTGATGTAGATGGGCCGGTCGATGGGACAGGCCGCGAGCTCCTCCGCGAACACCCGGCTCTCGAGCGCGCCGAGCCGCCGCCACAGGCCGCGGGTGCGGGCCACCAGGGCCCCCACCCGGTCGAGCCAGACCGGAACGTCCAGGCTCACCGCACCGCGGACGATTCGCGCGGCGCCTCCCGGGCCCGCCGCCGCCGGCGCCGCAGCAGCACCTTGACCGGCCAGTAGACCACCGCCCCGATCGCAAGCCCGATCGCCACCAGCACCCCCCACAGCGCACCCAAAAGCGTGATGCCGGCGCCGGGGCCGATGTAGGCGAACGCCGCCGTCGGCACCGCCGCAAGCCCGATGGCCAGGGCCAACCATCCGCGGCGCATGCGTCTCCTCCCCTCTCTCCTCCGTCGCCGCCTCAGGCGATGGCCGCACTGTTGGCCGAAACCGCAGGCGCGATCAAGCGCCTCCGCCACACCCCCGCATCATCGTACCCGCCCCGCAAGCAGCCGCACCGCCTGCGCCTCCCACCACCCCATGCCGGCGCGCCACGGCTCCCGGAAGCGGATCTCCACCCCGCCCTGGGGCGCGAGGAAGTCGGGATTGCCGGAGAACAGATGGCTCGCCCCCGCCGCCCCGCCCCTCGCCAGGAACCGCAACCGCGCCAACGCCGCCTCCGGATCGCGGCACAAGGCCTCGTAGCTTTGCCGGTGGTAGGAGGCGAGGGCGGGCCCAAGGCGCAGGATCGCCCCCTGCAGCAGCCGCCACTTCACCGCCGTCTCGAGAAGCGGCGCCGACGCCATGCGGCCGCCTTGGGGCAGCGGCTTGCGGCGGTGGCGGACGGCGTAGGCGACCGCCCTGGGATCGCGCAGCAGATGGACGAGATGCACCCGCGCCGCCCCGGACCGCGCAAGCGCCCAGGCGTAGGCCGGCTGCTTGGAGCCGTCGACGAGCAGACGCCCCTCCGCCGCCCGCGCGAGGCCGCGGTAGAGCCGCACCAGCAGGAGCCTACGGCTCGGCGTCAGGGCGGCCTCGAGGGCCGCGGCGGAGAGCAGGTACTTGGCCGCCGGACGGCGCAGCGCCCGGGCGAGGGCGCGCAGCTCGGCGAGCTCCGCCCCGCCCAGCCCCGCCTCCGCGAGCGCCCGCGACCAGAAGGGACAGCGCACCACCTCCGCCCCGCAGCTGCACCGCCGCCCGGGCAACAGGGCGCGTTCGGCGAGATGGCGCACCTCGCCCACATGCACCCCGCCCAGACGGCGGGCCAGCAGCTCGCCGAGCAGGGTGCTGCCGCTGCGGGCATAGGCGGCGATGTAGAGGAGGGGGACGCTCACCCCCCGCCCGCCTCCGCGAGACGGCGGCGGAAGGCGTCGGCGGGATGGAGGGCGTGGCCCTCATACGGGGCCACCACCCAGCGCTCGGCACCCGCGAAGCGCTCGCTGAAGGCCAGCCAGCGGCGGTAGTCCTCGAGCACCTTTCCGCTCTCGTAGCGCTCCAGCATGCGCCGGTGGCGCTTGCTCCAGCGGCGCTTGCCCGCCTCCGCCGCGCGCAGCTGGGCCGCGAGCCGCTCGGGCGGGGCGAAGATGGTGAGGATCGTCACCCGCTCGGCGCAGGCCAGCACGTCCAGCACCGGATCCCGCGCGTAACCGTGGATGCTCGCGAAATGCGGCCGCAGGATGTCGTAGCGCAGGGCCAGGGCGTCGACCGCGGCGGGGCCGGGCCGGCGCAGCTCGGCGTCCCGCACGAGCCGGCCGAAGCGGGCGGGATCGCCGAGCTCGAGCGCCGCGGCGAGCTCCGGCAGGGCGCCCCCGAACAGGGCCGCAGCGAGGGTGCGCTTGCCGGCCGCGGTGGGGCCCGCCACCAGCAGCAGATGCCGGATGCGGCGGCGATGGGCGAGGGCGAGGAACCGGCCCTTGAACTCCGAGGGGCGGATCTCCAGCGAGGCGAACAGCCGCCGCTGCATCAAGAGCAGGTTCTCGAGCGCCTTGGGGGTCAGGTAGTAGTTCTTGAGCTTGCGCTGCGCCTCGGCGGCGGCGGGGGCCACGTAGATCACCGGATAGCGCAACAAAAGCCGCCGCATGAGGGGAAAGAGGCGCAGCTTGCGGCCGTCGTGGGGCCCCAGGGTGGCCACCTCCAATACCAGCCGCTCCCGCGCCCGATCGGCCATATGGCGCAGCAGGGTGAGGGGATCGTTGAGGTGATGGAGGAGGTTGAGGCAGAGGATGTAGTCGAAGGACTCCGCGAGCGGCTCCGCCTCGATGTCGCGCAGCTGGAACTCCACCTCGAGGCCGAGGCACTGGGCGAGCAGCCGGGCCTTGCGCAGGGCGTCGGCGTCCACGTCCAGCCCCACCACCCGCGCCGCCCCCCGCCTTTTGGCCTCGAAACAGAAATACCCGTAGTTGCAGCCGAGATCGAGCACGCTCTTGCCGGTGAGATCGGGGGGGAAGATGGCGGCCGCGGTGGCGCTGCGATCGCGCACCCCCACGCTGCGCCCCGAGGGCAGGGTGATCTTCTGATAACGGAACTCCTCCCGGAGAAGACGCTCCTCGAGCTCCTCCACCCCCACATCGACGCTTTGCGCACGCACCTCACCCCTCCCCGCATTCATGGGATTCCGCAAGGACATAGCCGAAACGGCCGAGATCCAGGTCGAAGATCTCGGCGAGCCGGCGGTTGCCGGCCGCGCAATGGGCGCGCAGCCAGCTCCGGGTGGCGGGATCGAGCCGCAGCTCCGGCCGGCGCCCCGGCAGCCGCGCCACCAGCCGCACGCCGAGCTTGAAGGCGAGCCGCGCCGGCAACAGCCGCCCGAGGGTGCGGTGGAAGGCGATGTAGAGGGTGGTGCGGCTGGGGTTCTGCGCCGGTCGCGCGAGCAGCTCCCGCACCCCCTCCGCCTCCACCCCGAGCCAGGCGGCGAGGCGGGCGGCGAAGAGGTGCGGCTCCGCCTTGAGGAGCTCGAAGGGCAGCACCTCCACCCGCTCGCGGCCGAACAGTTCCACATAGCGCAGGATCGTGCCGCTGTAGTCGAGATCGGCCAGGATCGAGCGGTGCGGCTCCTTGAACTTGATCCGCAGCCACTCGGGGAAGGAGAGATAGTGCCCGCCCCTGAAGTACTTTCTGAGCTTCTGGAGATACCAGCCCACCAGCACCTCCTCCTGGCGGCGGATGGTGAACAACACCCGCGCCTCGGGTGCGAGCCGGTGCAGCCGTTCCGCCACCACCCCCCGGTCGGTGGCTTCATAAAGGGCGAAGTTTTCGTTGGAGAGCACGATCACCCGCCGCCGCGGCGCCCGCTCGAGATAACGCTGCAGCACCGCCGCCACCTCCTCCGCCCGATAGCGGGTGCTGTCCTCGTAGGCGATGCGCTTGATGGCGGCGTCCAGCTCCGGGGCGGGGGCGGGACGGCCGAGGAACAGGATGTCGGGATGGGCGGCGAACAGGTTGAGCTGCAAGGTCTTGGTGGCGGTCTTGACGAACCCCGGATGGAGGACGATGGGGGCGGGAAGGGCGAGCATGGGCGGACGGCGGCGGGGGGTTGGAGGCGGACGGCTGCGCCCCGCGCCCTTGCACCCTCTCCCGCCGGTCGTCAAGAAGGGAGGGGATGCGGAGAGGGAGCCGGCCATGGCGCAGGTGCGGATCGAGGGCAGGGTGGAGCGCTCCGGGGTGACGCTGCGCTATCTGCTCGAGGGCCGGGACGGGGCGCCGGTGCTGATGTTCGCCAATTCCCTCGGCACCGACCTCGACCTGTGGGACGGACAGCTGCCCGAGTTCGCGCCGCTGCTGCGGGTGCTGCGCTTCGACATGCGCGGCCACGGCGGCTCCTCGGCGCCGCCCGGCGACTACCGGCTCGAGGAGCTGGCTTGGGATGCGGTGGCGGTGCTGGACGCCCTCGGCATCGCCCAGGCCCATCTGTGCGGCCTGTCGCTGGGCGGGCTCGTGGCCCAGATGGTGGCGCTGCGCCACCCCGAACGGGTCGCCTCCCTGGTCCTGTGCGCCACCGCCTGCCGCATCGGCGATCGCGCCGGCTGGGAGGAGCGCATCGCGCTGGTGCGCGGCGGCGGCATGACGGCGGTGGCCGAGACCATCATCGCCCGCTGGTTCAGCGAACGCTTCCGCCGCGACCAGCCCGAGCGGGTGGAGGCGGTGATGCGCATGCTGCTCGCCACCCCGCCCTCGGGCTACGCCGGCTGCTGCGCCGCCATCCGGGACGCCGACCTGTGCGCCGAACTGGGCGCCATCCGCGCGCCGACCCTGTGCCTCGCCGGCGCCTGGGACCCGGTCACCCCGCCCTCCTGCCTCGAGGAGCTCGCAGCCCGCATCCCCAACGCCCGCATGGAGGTGCTCGAGGCGGCCCACCTGATCAACATCGAGGCCGAGGACGCCTTCCACGCCGCCCTCGGCCGCTTCCTCGCCGCCCAGGGCGCCCTGTGAGGCGGACGGCGTTGCGCCGGCGGAAGGGCCATGCTAGGATTAAATACCTTGCCCCCGGGGCCGCTGCCGGGATGTGTGCGGTGGGAATCGAAAATGTCCGAACAAACCCGAGAAGTGCTTGAAAACAAACGAAAACCCCTGTTCTCGGGGGGTCCTGAAGGGGGCTTTGCGGGCCCGAAGGGGCGGGGAGGTGGAGGATGATGAGGGGTGTTGCCCGCTTTGCCGTGCCGGAGACGCTCGAGGGGCTGCCGGAGGACGTGCGCGGGCGCATGCTCGCGGTGCAGGAGAAGGCGGGCTTCGTGCCGACGATCTTCCTCCTGCTCGCCCGCCGCCCCGCCGAGTTCCGCGCCTTCTTCGCCTATCACGACGCGCTCATGGAGAAGGATTCGGGGCTCACCAGGGCGGAGCGGGAGATGATCGTGGTGGTCACCTCGGCCGCCAATCGCTGCCTCTACTGCGTGGTGGCGCACGGGGCGATCCTGCGCGTGCGGGCCAGGGATCCCCATCTCGCCGACGTGCTCGCGGTGGACTGGCGCAAGGCGGGGCTCGGCGAACGCCAGCGGGCGATGCTGGCCTTCGCCGAGAAGCTCGCGCTCTCGCCCTGGGAGGTGGAGGAGGAGGATGTCGACCGCCTGCGGGCTGCGGGCTTCGACGAGGAGGAGATCTGGGACATCGGCGCCATCACCGCGCTTTTCGCCATGAGCAACCGTCTCGCGCACATGGCCGACCTGCGCCCCAATGCGGAGTTCTACGATCTCGGCCGGACCAGGAAGGACACCTGATCGGACACGGAGGACGTTCCGCCGCGGAATGATTGATGTCCATGTGAAACCATAAACATCGCGAAACGAAGACGGTCACACGACAGTTTTATTACGTGCGAACCGTTGTTGTGTTCGCTCATGAAAGGGAAGGGAGGCGCGCCGTCATGATCATGATACTGTGTTGTCTTGCGGTGTTTGTTGTGGTGTCGTCGGCGACCGGGTCGGGCTGGGCGCAGGGATTGTCGGAGCGGGCGTGCGTCGCCTGCCTCGGGGTGGTCGTTGTCTTGCGAGGGGAATCCTTGCAGAGGTTGCGCGTGCGTTATGGCGTGAGGGCGCTGCCGGGAGGCGGCCGGCGATGTCCTCTGCGCGGGTGCGGTGCCGCGGACCGCGGCCGGGGGTGTCGGCGGTTCCGGGGCCGTGTGTGGTGTCAGCCGCGGCCGGCGGTTGTGGATGGGATCCGGATCTGAGGTGGGAGCCTGGTCATGCAGCCCGTGTTGGTCGTGCTGGTCGTCGGTCTCACCCCGAAGCTGGTCGGGGAGGCCACCCCCTTTCTCGCCCGCTTCCTGCGCGAGGGGGGGATGCGGCCGTTGCGCCCGGTGCTGCCGGCGGTCACCTGCAGCGTGCAGGCGAGTCTGCTCACCGGGCTTCTGCCCAGAGAGCACGGGATCGTCGCCAACGGCTGGTATTTCCGTGATCTCGCCGAGGTGTGGCTGTGGCGTCAGTCGAACCGGCTGGTGGCCGGGGAGAAGGTGTGGGAGGCGGCGAAAAAGCGCGATCCCTCCTTCACCTGCGCCAAGATGTTCTGGTGGTACAACATGTATTCCACGGCCGACGTCAGCGCCACCCCGCGGCCCATCTACCGCGCCGACGGGCGCAAGATCCCCGACTGCTACACCGAGCCGCCGGAGCTGCGCTACGAGCTCACCAAGCGCTTCGGGCGCTTTCCCCTCTTCCACTTCTGGGGGCCGATGGCGGACATCACCTCCTCCAAGTGGATCGCGGATGCCACCCGTTACGTGATCGACACCTATAACCCCACCCTCACCCTCTGCTATCTGCCCCATCTCGACTACGGGCTGCAGAAGTGGGGGCCGGATCCGGCGGATCCGCGCCTTGCCCGCGAGCTTGCCGCGATCGATCAGGTGGTGGAGGAGCTCGTCCACCATGCCCGCAGGAAGGGGCGGCGGGTGGTGTTGGTGTCCGAGTACGGCATTCTGCCGGTGCGCGGGGCGGTCGCCATCAACCGGGTGTTGCGCGAGGCGGGCTGGTTGCGGGTGCGCGAGGAGCTCGGCGGCGAGCTGCTCGATGCCGGCGCCTCGCGCGCCTTCGCCCTCGCCGACCACCAGCTCGCCCACGTCTATGTGCGGGACCCCGAACTTTTGCCCGAGGTGCGGCGGCGGCTCGAGGAGGTGGAGGGGATCGCCCGGGTGCTGGACGAGGAGGGCAAGCGGGAGGTCGGCCTCGACCATCCGCGGGCGGGCGAGCTGGTGGCGCTCGCCGAGCGCGATCGCTGGTTCTGCTACTACTACTGGCTCGACGACGCGCGGGCGCCGGACTTCGCGCGCCTCGTCGAGATCCACAGAAAGCCCGGCTATGATCCCATGGAGCTGTTCATCGACCCCCGCTTCCGCTTCCCCAAGCTCGCCGTCGCCCGCAGGCTCGCCCTGCGCGCGCTCGGCTTCCGCACCCTGCTCGACGTCATCCCCATCACCGGCACCACCCTCATCAAGGGCTCGCACGGGCTGGTGGTGGAGGAGGAGGACGAGGGGCCGCTGGTGGCCACCGACCGTCCCGAGCTGTTGCCCGAGGGTCCGCTCGCCGCCACCGCCTTCAAGGACTTCCTCCTCGCCCATCTCTTCCCGCCGGCCTGAGGCCCTTGGCGCCGCCGCGCCGCTTCGCTGCGGATGGGGCGGGGTTGCGCGAAAACAAAAGGTTGATTAGAAGGGCTGCAAAATGTCGGCGGCCTCGAGCCGAAACCGCAGACCTACAGGGAGGTTGTCCATGCACAGGACTGCGTCCGGAGGCATCGCGTCCTTGATTCTGTTGTTCGCCGCGAGCGCCGTGGCACAACCCCGGCTGCCCGCCAATGCCGACGAGGTGGCGCGCCCCGGCGGCGATCTGCCGGGCGATCCCAAGATCGCCCTGGTCAAGGTCGCGGACGGGTTTCGCGATCCCACCAATGTGACCAACGCCGGCGACGGATCGGGGCGCATTTTCGTGGTCGAGCGGGCCGGGCGGATCCGGGTGGTGCGCAAGGACGGCACCGTCCAGGAGGAGCCCTTCCTCGATCTCACCAATTTCAATCCCCTCGGCACCGACGTCATGACCCAGTTCGTCGAGCAGGGGCTCTATGCGGTCGCCTTCCATCCCAAGTTCAAGGAGAACGGCTATTTCTACGTCCACTACGCCTCGCTGCCGTTCAACGGCGACGGGCTGATCGTGCGTTTCCAGGTGGATCCGGAGAACCCGGACTTCCTCACCCCGGAGCGGGTGCGGGAGACCGCCAAGGTGATCATGCGCATCCCCCAGCCCTGGTACAACCACAACGGCGGTCAGATCGAGTTCGGCCCCGACGGCTATCTCTACATCGCCTCCGGCGACGGCGGCTGGGAGGGCGATCCGCTCGAGGCGGGGCAGGACCTTTCCACCTGGCTCGGCAAGATCCTGCGCATCGACGTGGATGTGCCCGATGACCGCATCCCCTATCTGATCCCGCCGGACAATCCCTATGCCGAGGCGGGCAAGGAGCGGCTCATGTTCCTCTTCGGCATCAGCGAGGAGGAGTTCGCCCGCATCAAGACCCGGGTGCGGCCGGAGATCTGGGCCATCGGGCTGCGCAATCCCTACGAGTTCGCCTTCGACCCCAAGACCGGCGACATTTGGATCGCGGACGTCGGCCAGAACCACTGGGAGGAGGTCAACTGGCTGCCGGCCGGCTATACCCAGGAGCTCGGGGCGGCGAACTTCGGCTGGCCGCTGATGCAGGCCTCCAAGTGCCATCCCATGCTCGGCGATCCCAAGGAGCAGAGCTGTCCCCAGGTGGGCATCCTGCCGGTGGCGGAATATCCCCATCAGCAGCCCTGGCCGGGCGGGCCCAAGCTCAAGGACGGCTGGGGCTGCTCGGTGCAGGGGCTCGGCGTGGCCAACTACGGCGGCATGGAGGGCGTCTATCTGGTCGCCGACTGGTGCACGGGCCGCATCTGGGGCGCCGGCTGGAGCGAGGAGAAGGGCGGCTGGCAGTTCGAGGAGCTGCTTCGCGTCGACCTCATGATCACCGCCGGCGGCTACGACGAGGACGGTTACGTGCTCGCCGTCAACGCCAACAACTTCTACCTCGACGACCGGGGTGCGGACGCCAATCCGCCCGGTGCCCTGTGGCGGATCGTGCCGGCCGACGAGGTGCCCGAGGGTGCCGAGACGGCGCCGGTGGTGCGGTGAGCGCGGCGCGCCCATGAGCGAGGCCGCCGATCGCTTCGCAGGGCTGCCGGGCCGTCGGGTCCGGCAGCCGTTTTCGCGGCACATAGTTCCGACGGTCCTGCGGAGACCATTCCGATGATCCCGATCCCGCTGTTCGGATGGCTTGTGGTCCTCCTGTTCGGCGTTCCGCTCGCCGCGAGCGCCTCCGGCGACCCGACTCCTTCGGACTGCACGCCTGCGATCGCGCTGCGCAGCGTGGTCGACGACCGGCCCCTCGTGATCCCGGAGGAGGAGGTCACCGATGCGGTGGCCGCGTTTTTGTGCACCGGGCGCAACCCGCTTGCGGCGAGCGAGGAGGCGGCGGAGCGGGGACGCGAGCTCTATCGTCGCAACTGCCAGATCTGCCACGCCGAGGACGGCGACGGCCGCATGGGGCCGAGTCTGATCGATGATGTGTGGATGTACGATCGGGTCGCGAGCGAGGTGGGGCGGTTCGAGATCATCTACGGAGGAGGTGTCGGGGTGATGCGGGCCTTCAAGGGAAAGCTTCCGGCCGAAGACATCCTTGCCATCATGGCCTATATCGGGAAACTCCGCGAGCGTGCGGCAGGCGACGGCCGTGAGTGAGTATTGGCGGTGGCGGCCGGAACGCTGGAAGGGGAGGCGGTCGATGGACGATCGGGCGGAGTGGGTGGTGCTCGTCGACGATCGGGATCGCATCGCCGGCACGGCGCCGAAGCTGGAGGCCCATCTGCGCGGCTGGCGTCACCGCGCCCTGTCGGTGATCCTGCGCGATTCCCGCGGCCGTCTGCTGCTGCAGCGCCGCGCTCGCGGCAAGTATCATTCGGGCGGGCTTTGGACCAACGCCTGCTGCAGCCATCCGCGCCCCGGCGAGACGGTAGAGAGGGCGGCGGCGCGGCGGCTGTTCGAGGAGCTCGGCATCCGCTGTGCGCTCCTGCCCCTGTGCGTGACCGCCTATCGGGCGGAGGTGGGCGGCGGCATGGTGGAGGACGAGGTGGTGCACCTGTTCGCGGGCCTCTACGAGGGGGCGCTGCATCCCGATCCGGCGGAGGTGGAGGGCTTTGTGTGGATGACCCCGGAGGAGGTGCAGGCGGCGGTGGCACGCGATCCGGAATCCTACAGCGTGTGGTTCCGCACCTATCTGCAACGGCTGTGGCCCGAGCTCACCTCGGATTCCTGCTGGACGCGGCTCGCCGCATAAACGGCGCATCAGGGAGGCGATCATGAACCGGGAACAAGCGCGCCTCGAGGCGCAGTCGTTCGTCTACCAGCAGCGCTTTTCCGTCACCTTCGACTATCCGGTGTGCTTCACCGAGCGGGTCTTCGACCCCGACAATCCCCTGCTCGCCGACGTCCTCGCCCGCAAGGAGCCCACTCGCCGCCACCGCTGTATCGCCTTCGTGGACGAGGGGGTGAGCCGGGCCCATCCGGGCCTGCTCGAGGCCATCGAGGCCTACGCCCGCGCCCACGCCCGGCGCATGGAGCTGGTCGCCGCCCCCTTCGTCCTGCCCGGGGGCGAGCAGATCAAGACCGATCTGTTCTTCCTCGAACAGATCATGCGCCACCTCTTCGACCACCACATCGACCGCCAGTCCTTCGTGCTGGCGGTGGGCGGCGGTGCGATGCTCGATGCGGTGGGGCTGGTGGCCGCCACCACCCACCGCGGGGTGCGGCTGGTGCGCCTGCCCACCACCGTGCTCGCCCAGAACGATTCCGGGGTGGGGGTCAAGAACGGCGTCAACCTGCGCGGGGTCAAGAACTTCATCGGCACCTTCCAGCCTCCCTTCGCGGTCCTCAACGATCTCGCCTTCCTCGACACCCTGCCGCCGCGGGAGAAGATCGCCGGCATGGCGGAGGCGGTGAAGGTGGCGCTCATCCGGGATGCCGCCTTCTTCGCCTGGCTCGAGCGCCACGCCGACGAGCTCGCCACCTTCGCCCGCCCGGCGATGGCCTGGATGATCCGCCGCTGCGCCGAGCTCCATCTCCAGCACATCGGGCAAGGGGGCGATCCCTTCGAGTTCGGCTCCGCCCGCCCGCTCGACTTCGGCCACTGGTCCGCCCACAAGCTGGAGATGCTGACCCGGGGACATGTGCGCCACGGCGAGGCGGTGGCGATCGGCATCGCCCTCGATTCCCGCTATTCGGTGCTGGCGGGCCTGCTCGCCCCCGGACTCGAGGAACGCATCTGTGTGCTCCTCGAACATCTCGGCTTCCGCCTCTGGCACCCGGCGCTCGAGATGCCGGGGGCCGACGGGCGGCCGCTGCTGCTCGAGGGGCTTCGGGAGTTCCGCGAACATCTCGGGGGCGAGCTCACCGTCACCCTGCTCGCGGATCTCGGCCGCGGCGTGGAGGTGGGGCGGATGGAGGAGGAGCTCATCCTCCGCGCCCTCTCTTGGCTGCGCGAGCGGGCGCGCTGAGCCATGCGCATCCCGCACCCGGAGGGCACGTTCCATCTCACCTACTGCACCAACGTCCATCCCGGCGAACGCCTCGGCGAGCTCGAGCGGGTGCTGGAGGGACCGGTGCGGGCGGTGAAGGCGCGGGTCGCGCCCGACCGGCCCATGGGTCTCGGCCTCTGGCTGCCGGCTGCGGCCCTGAGCCTGCTGCAGCAGGGGGAGCGGCTTGCGGCCTTGCGCGATCGTCTCGAGGAAGGCGGCTTCTATCTCTTCACCGTCAACGGCTTTCCCTACGGCCGCTTCCACGGCACGCGGGTGAAGGAGGCGGTCTACCAGCCCGACTGGCGCCGCGCCGCCCGCGCCGCCTACACCCGCGCCCTCGCCGACCTGCTGGCGGGCCTGATCCCCGAGGATCTCCCCTTCGCCAGCCTCAGCACCGTGCCCGGCAGCAGCCGCCAGCTCGCCGAGGACCCGGCGAGCCGCGCGCAGATCGTCGCCCATCTCATGGAGGTGGCGGCCCATCTGCACCAGCTGCACGAGGAGCGGGGCAGGACGATCGTCCTCGCCCTCGAGCCGGAGCCCGGTTGTCTTCTCCAGTCGAGCGAGGACACCCTGCACTTCTTCCGCGAGCATCTGTGGACGGCCGAGGGTCTGCGACCGCTGTGCGATCGTCTCGGCGTCTCCCTCTCCCGGGCCGAGGACATCGCCCGCCGCCATCTCGGCCTGTGCTTCGATGTGTGCCATTTCGCGGTGGCCTTCGAGGATCCCGCCTCCGCCCTCGCAACCCTCGCCGAGGCCGGCATCCGGATCGCCAAGCTGCAGCTCTCCTGCGCCCTGCGGGTGGCGCCCGCGGGGGAGGAGGGGCGGGCCGCCGTCAAGCGCTTCGACGACGGGATCTACCTCCACCAGACCACCATACGGAGCCGGGACGGAAGCCTGCACCGCTTCCTGGATCTGCCCGCCGCCCTGGCCGCGGAGCTTGTCGAGGCGGAGGAATGGCGGGTGCACGTGCATCTTCCGATCTACGCCGCCGATCTCGAGCCGCCCCTCGCCTCCACCCAGCCCCAGCTCGCCGCCGCCGTGCGCCGCGCCCGCAGGCTCGATCCTCCCCCCCACTTCGAGGTGGAGACGTACAACTTCGCGGTGTTGCCGGAGGAGCTGCGCGCCCTGCCGCTCGAGGAGGCGCTCGCCCGCGAGCTCGCCTTCGCGCGGGAGCTTCTGTCTTCATGAACCTCGAGACGGCCCTGAGCCTCGGGCGCGTCTCCAACCTCCCCACCGTGTGGACCAACGCGCTCGCAGGCTTCCTCCTGGCGGGCGGAGCCCCCTCCTGGGCGCTCGCCCTCCTGCTGCTGTCGGTGAGCGCCTTCTACGTCGGCGGCATGTATCTCAACGACGCCTTCGACGCCGCCTGGGATCGCAAGCGGCGCACGGAACGCCCCCTCGCGCGCGGTGTGGTGGCGCTCGAGACGGTGTATTTCGCGGGTTTCGCCCTCCTGCTCGCGGGCCTCGCAGCGCTGCTGCCGGCAGCACCGCCCGCGGCCTTCGCCCTTGCGCTGCTGCTGGCCTTCGCGATCCTCCTCTACGACCGCTTCCACAAGGACTTCGCCCCCGCTCCCTGGCTCATGGGCGCCTGCCGCGGTCTCGTCTATCTCCTCGCCGCCGCCTTCGCCCGAGGGGAGGTGCCGTGGCTCGCGCTGGCGGCCGCGGCCGGTGCGCTCCTGCACACCGTCGGCATCACCCTGGCCGCCCGGGGCGAACACCGCACCGCGCCCGAAGCCTTCCGCGGCGGCCTGCTCTTCCTCCCGCCCCTGCTGCTGCTCCTCGCCCTGGCCGCAGAACGCCTTTCGGTGCTTCCCTTCCTGCTGCTCTACGGGGCCGCTTTGGGAATCGCGCTTCGCCTTCTGCGCCAGCATCGACAAAGGGCGACGGCGCGGGGCGTGGGCCTGTTGATCGCCGCTCTCGCGCTCTTCGACGGCGCCCTGATGGCCGCCCTCGACCCCGCCCTCGCCCTCCTCGGCCCGCTGCTGTTCGCCCTCACCCTGCTCCTGCAGCGCCGCATCGCCGGCACCTGAGTCCCGTGCGAGCCGCGAACGGGGGCGCGCGAGCCGCTGGACAAGCCCCAAGGCCTTGTCTAGGGTTTCGCCATCATGGGCTCGTTCCTCGCGGAGACACGGGCCGCAATCAGGGAGGTTGAGATCATGCGCAGCTCCATCGGGATGGCGGCCGCGGTCGCTGCGGCGCTGTTCGCCGTGCCGGCGGCAGCCGATCAGCCGGCCAAGGCCAGGCTCGAGCCCTTCGTCACCGGGCTCACCTCACCGCTCGCCATGGTCCAGGTGCCGGGCGAGGACCGTTTCTTCGTCATCGAGCAGATCGGGCGGGTGCGGGTGATCGAGAACGGCGAGCTCCTCGGCGAGCCTCTGCTGGACATCCGCCACAAGATCGTCGACCTCATCCCGGACTTCGACGAACGGGGCCTGCTCGGCATCACCCTGCATCCCAACTTCAAGGAGAACGGCAAGTTCTATCTCGGCTACAGCACCAATCTCGCCTTCGAGGGCGATCTCGCCAAGATGCTGTGGTGGAGCCACACCAACATCGTCGCCGAATACCGGATCTCCGAAGACGATCCCAATCGCGCCGATCCCTACTACGAGCGCGTCATCACCGCCATCGACTGGCCCCAGTTCAACCACAACGGCCACTGGATCGATTTCGGTCCCGACGGCTATCTCTACATCTCCACCGGCGACGGCGGCTATGCCGACGACTGGGGCATCGGCCACAACAAGGAGATCGGCAACGGCCAGGATCTCACCACCCTGTTGGGCAAGATCCTGCGGGTCGATGTGGACGGCGGCCATCCCTACAAGGTGCCGGAGGACAACCCCTTCGTCGGGCGCATGGACGCGCTGCCCGAGATCTGGGCCTATGGGCTCAGGAACCCCTGGCGCTGTTCCTTCGACATGGGCGGCGAGCGGCGGTTGTTCTGCGCCGATGTGATGCAGAACTCCTTCGAGGAGGTGCACATCATCAACAAGGGCGACAACCTCGGCTGGCGGGTCATGGAGGGCAGCCGCTGCTTCGATTATCTGAATCCCAACGACCATCCCGAGGACTGCCCCAAGGAAGGGCTGGTGATGCCCATCATCGAGTACAACAACTGCGGAGCCCAGCCCAGGGGCTGCAAGGGCATCTCGATCACCGGCGGCTACGTCTACCGCGGCGCCTTCGAGGCCTGGCAGGGCAAGTATGTGTTCGGCGACTGGAGCAAGTCCTTCGCCACCCGCGACGGCCAGCTGTTCATCGCCACCGAGGGGCCGGACGGCAAGTGGACGATGGAGGACATCGAGGTGGTGAACTGGGGCGACGAGCCGCTTCCCTACATCCTCGCCTTCGCCCAGGATCTCTCGGGTGAGATCTACGTCCTCACCTCTCTCACCACCGGTCCGAACGGTGGCCTGGACACCATCTACAAGCTCGTGCCCGTCGAGTGAGCGAAGTTCGATCCTTATCGACGAGCGCAGCCCCTTCCCTTCCCGGAGAAGGGAAGGGGCCTTCCGTCTGGATCACCGCCATGCGCCTTGCCCTCATCGTGTCCCTCCTCGTTCTCGGCATGTTCGCGCTCGCCGTGCGCGCCGCCATGGACGAACCGATTCCCGAGTTTTCCGACGAGCTGCTGCAGGATGCGGAGATGATCGCGCTCGGCGAGCAGATCTGGCAGGAGCAGTGCCGGGCCTGCCACGGGCGCGCCGCCTATCCGGGCAAGGCCCCCAAGCTCAAACCCTCCCGCTACACCCCGGAGTTCGTCTATCATCGGGTCACCTGGGGCTTTCGGGGCATGCCGGGCTGGAAGGACATCTATGATGAGCGCGAACGCATGGCGGTTACCATCTACGTGCTGAGCGATCGTTTCTCCCCTTGAGAGGTGTCCATGGAGACCTCCTCGCCGGTCGAGATCTCCGCCGAGGATGCCGCCGCCATCGCCGAGGCGCTCGCCTCCCTTGTGAGGGAGCGGCTCGAAGACGAGGCCTGGGATTGGTTCGCTCGCACCCGCGATATGCTTCGCACCTCCAAGGAGGATCGCACCCTCTACATCGCCCTGGGCCTCGCCCCCCGGCGGCTGGGCAAGGAGGATCTCCTTTCCTCATCGCCATCCTCGCGCGAGATCGCCCTCATCGAGAAGGCGGCGGCATGCCGGGCCGGTTGGTCGCCCCGCCACTGGAGCGTCGACCAGGCGGCGCGGGTGGTCTTCCTCCTCACCCGTTACCACGGTGAGGAGGGGGAGTTCTTCGCGCTCATGGAGCGGCTGTTCCGCACCGCCGATGTGGGCGAGCTGATCTGCTTCTACCAGGCGCTGCCGCTCTACCCCGGCCAGGCGCTCTATCTCCAACGCGCGCGCGAGGGGGCGCGCACCAACATGCGGCCCGTCTTCGAGGCGGTCGCCCACCGCAACCCCTATCCGCGCGAGCGCTTCGATGAAGAGGCGTGGAACCAGATGGTGCTCAAGGCGCTGTTCATCGAAAGCCGCCTCGATCCCATCCTCGGCCTGGACGAGCGCGCCAATCCCGAACTGGCCCGCATGCTCCTCGACTACGCCCACGAGCGCTGGGCGGCGGGGCGGCCGGTGTCGCCCGAGTTGTGGCGCTGTGTGGGCCCCTTTGCCCGGGACGAGGCGCTCGAGGATCTCGGGCGGGTGCTCGACTCCGACGATCCCCTCGAGCGCATGGCGGCGTCGCTGGCGCTGGCCGCGAGCCCGGATCCGCGGGCGCGGCGGCTGCTTGAGGAGTCCGGATCCGAGTTCGCCCGCGCCGCCCTCGCCGGCCAGCTGAGCTGGAGCGGCCTCGCCGCCCGCATGGCCTCGTAGGAGGAGGGCTTCGCATGTATCTCGATCCCCACACCCACATGATCTCCCGCACCACCGACGACTACGAGCGCATGGCCAAGGCGGGTGTGGTCGCCGTCATCGAGCCGGCCTTCTGGGTCGGCCAGCCGCGCACCCATGTGGGCACCTACATCGACTATCTGGCCTGGATCTGCGGCTTCGAGCGTTTCCGGGCGGGACAGTTCGGGATCCGCCACTATTGCGCGGTGGGGCTCAACAGCAAGGAGGCCAATCACGAGGAACTCGCGGAAGGGGTGATGGAGATCCTGCCGCGCTTCGCCCTCAAGGAGGGTGTGGTGGCGATCGGCGAGATCGGCTACGACGAGCAGACCGCGCTGGAGGAGAAATACTTCCGGCTCCAGATCGAGCTCGCCAAGGAGCTGCACCTTCCGATCATGATCCACACGCCTCACAGGGACAAGAAAAAGGGCACGCGCCGCACCATGGATGTGCTCGAGGAGCACGGATTCGATCCCTCCTGGGTGGTGATCGACCACAACAACGAGGAGACGGTCGCGGAGGTGCTCGAGCGCGGATATTTCGCTGCCTTCTCCATCTACCCGCACACCAAGATGGGCAGCCGCCGCATGGCCGAGATCGTGAAGCGCTACGGGCCCGAGCGCATCATCGTCGATTCCGCCTGCGACTGGGGCATCTCGGATCCCCTCGCCGTGCCCAAGACGGCGGAGCTCATGCGACGCATGGGCATCCCGGAGGACCACATCCGCAAGGTCACCTACGCGAACGCCCTCGAGGTCTACGGCAAGAGCGGCCAGATCCGCGAAGAGGACTGGCTGAACCCGCCGCCCATCGACCAGCGTCTCCTGTACATGGGCAACACCATCCTGCGCGGCGGCCAGGAGCCCCGCATCGAGGAGCCGCGCGCCCTCGAGGACAGTCTCGAGATCCGCTGACGACCCGCCGAGATGGGCGCCGAACCCTACACCTCGACCCGAATCGTCCTCAAACGCCGCCCGCGCGGGGCGCCCCGTCCCGAGGACTTCGCGCGCGAGGAGGTCACGCTGGATCCGCCCGGGGAAGGCGAGGTGCTGGTGGAGACGCTGTGGCTCTCCATCGACCCCTACATGCGCGGGCGGCTTTCCGAAGCTCCTTCCTACACCGAGCCGGTGCGCCTCGGCGAACCCATCCACGGCGAATGCGTGGGGCGGGTCCTGTGTTCTCGCGATCCCCGTTTCGTCCCGGGCGATCTGGTGATCGGCATGGGAGGCTGGCAGAGCCGGTTTGTTCTGCCGGGAGCGCGACTGCGCAAGGTGGATCCGGATCTCGCCCCTCCTTCGGCCTGGCTCGGCGTCTTCGGCATGCCGGGGTTGACCGCCTATGCGGCCCTCGAGGGCATCGCGAGGCCCGAGCAAGGGGAGACCGTGGTGGTGCCGGCGGCGGCCGGTGCGGTGGGATCGGTGGCAGGCCAGCTTGCCAAGCGCAAGGGCTGCCGGGTCGTGGGCATCGCCGGTGGGCGCGACAAATGTCGCTTCGTGACCGAGACGCTCGGCTTCGATGCCTGCATCGATCGGCATGAGGCCGATCTCCAGGCGCGCCTTCGCGCCGCCTGTCCCTCGGGGATCGACGTCTATCTGGAACTGGTGGGCGGTGACGTGCTGTGGGCGGTCTTGCCGCTGCTCAACCTCCACGCCCGCATGCCGGTGGTGGGCGGCATCGCCTGGTACAATCTGTCCTCCCTTCCCGAAGGCCCCGACCGCACCCCGCTGTTGTTGCGCACCGTGCTGATCAGGCGGCTGAGGCTGGAGGGGATGATTGTGTGGGACTTCGAATCCCTCCGCCCGGCCTTCGAGGCCGAGATGAGCAAACAGCTCGCCCAGGGCACGATCCGCTTTCGCGAACAGGTCTACGAGGGGCTTGCCGAGGCGCCCCGGGCGCTCATCGAGCTGCTCGAAGGCCGCACCTTCGGCAAGGTGTTGGTGCGGGTGCACGCCTGAGGTTGGCGGAGTCGGCCCGGCACGGGCCTTGTCTTGCGAGCCGCGGAACCGGTTCGGGAGGTGGAGGAGGCGGGAGAGGTCATCCCGCCCGCCGGGCCCGCTCCCGGGTGGGTGCGCGGTTTGCGCCCGCATCCTGCACGGGAGTGGTCATGCGGGGCGGGCCGGGAAGCGCCTCCTTCGACATGTTCACCTCCTGCTCGACGAGATAGGGAGGACGTCGTTTCACCTCCTCGTAGATCCTGCCGATGTACTCGCCGATAATGCCGAGGCTGATCATGATCGAACTGCCGATGATCAGCAGGGTCAGGACGATGGTGGTAAACCCGGACACGGTGTCGCCGGTGGACCACGACCAGAGGGTCTCGACGGCCAGGACGGCGCTCAGGAGCAGGGTGGCGAGGCCGAGCACGGTGACGATGCGCAAGGGGAGGGTGGTGAGAGAGACCATTCCGGAGATGGCGAGCTCCACCAGCCAGGCGGAGCGCCACCGGGAACCTCCGCTCTCCCGCTCGCCCACCGCGAACGCGAGTTTCACCGCCGGATAACCGGTCCAGGCCACGAGCCCCCGGTAGAAGCGCCCGCGCTCCGGCATCCGCCGCACCAGCACCTCCACCACCCGCCGGTCGAGCAGTTTGAAATCGCTCGCATCCTCAAGCTCGATCCCGCCCAGGCGCGAAAGCAGCCGGTGGAACAGGCGTCGCAGACGCCAGCCCCAAAAGCCGCCCACGCGGGGCGATTCCCGCACACCGTGCACCACCCACGCTCCCGCCCGCCAGGCGGCGACCATGGCGGGCAGCAGGGAAGGGGGATGCTGGAGATCGGCGTCCATGGTGACCACCGCATCGCCCCGCGCCGCCTCGAGGCCGGCCCACAGGGCGGCTTCCTTGCCGAACCGGCGACACAGTCTGAGGGCCCGGATGCGGCGATCGCGCCGGGCGAGGCTGCGGATGCGCTCGAAGGTGCCATCCGGACTGCCGTCGTCCACCACCACCAGCTCAAACGGTATCCGGCAACCCTCCAGCACCCGCACGATGGCCGCCACGGTCCGGCCGATTCCCTCCTCCTCACAGTACGCCGGGACCACCACGCTCAGCAGCCGGAGTTCGCGCTCCATCCCCCCTCTCCCTTCCGTCCCGCCGCCCGACCTCCTCCCCGAGATCGCGATAACGGACAAGCCGCACCCGATAGCGGGCGAGAAGTTCCGGGAAGCCGGGGTCGCACAGGACACGCCGCTCCCGATCCCGGTGCAACCGCCCTCCATCCTCGTAGCCGGGATGGCACAGCAGCTCCGCCACACTCCCCCCGGGCAGGGAGGCCAGCAACCGTTCCAGCACGGCCCCATCCAGACGACCGCTCGCCGCAAGACCGACAAGGGGCAGCGTACGGATCCCTTCCCCCACCCGCGCCCGCACCCGGCGGGCCAGCGCGGTGAGGGCGAGATCGCGCAGCAGGCCAGAGGGGGAACCCAGATCGATCCCATCGGGAGCGGAGAGGCGGATGTGAGGGATGCGGTATTCGCGGGCGAGCTCGCACACAAGCGCGAACAACGGCGGCCACATGTGCAGATGCTCGTGGCTGTTCGCGAACCGAAGCGCGAGACCGGCCTGCAGGCAGCGCTCGATCTGCGCCCGCCACTCTGCGCGCACCAGAGCAAGCGGCAGCCGCCTTCGGAGAAACGCAGACATCAGCCGGAACTTCCCGGGCAGACGCCCGTCCGGCAGATGCGCGCGAAGCGCGCGGGTGAGCGGTGCGCCGGCGGTGAGCGCCAGATGGACCCCGACGTCCACATCCTCATGGCGGAGCAGGGCCGCAGCGCGGGCGAAATCCGGCATGTTGGGCATGATGCCGGTGGCGGTCACCCGCCCCTTGCGTATACATGCGAGAACACCGTCGGTGATCGCCGGGGTGAGGGCGCAATCATCGGCGTTGACGATCAGCCCGATCGCGCGGAATGCCGGCATTGATCTCTTGACACGTGACGCCGGAAGGGAAGACCAGATGCCGCCTGCACGTCACCTTTCAACGCCATCTTCATATGCTTGACCATCCCCCGCACGGCCCAATGGGAGAAGTAATATACCGACTGTACAACCCCAAGACCTTCTATTTCTCTCAATAATTTCCATTCCCAATACATAGCCTCGATTTTGTCCGACGATATAGAATCTTTCCTTCTTCTCCACATAGTCAAAAATTCTGGAACAGCACAACAGGAGCGTCCCTCCTTGAGGATGCGCAGCCATACCGCGATATCCTCATGGCGAGGAAAATGACTCGGATATTGTTGCTTGCCAAGAATACTTGCATCATACACAACAGATGAATGCACTATATGATTTGTCTTCAGAAGATCGTTATATCTGATTGACAAAGGGCACCGAAGCTCATCAACAATGCGTCCTTGCGCATCCAAGACATAGGCATATGAGCACGAAAAACAGACTCCCTCGGCTTCCATGTATGCGATCTGGCGCTCGAGTTTGCACGCTGCCCAGCGATCGTCACTGTCCAAAAACGCAAGATAACGCCCCCGCGCCCGCTCCAGCCCCCGATTGCGCGCCGCCGCCGCCCCCACATTGACCGCGAGCTCAACCAGCTCGATGCGCGCATCACACCGCGCATAACGCCGCGCGATCGCCCGGCTCTCGTCCTCCGAGGCGTCGTCCACAATGATCAGCTGCCAGTGCGGATAGCTCTGCTGCCGCACCGATTCGATCGCCTCGGACAGATAGCGGGCGCTGTTGTAGACCGGCATGACGATGGACACGAGCGCCTTCATCGCGGCGTCTCCCCCACTCCCACAAGCTCGCAATCCAAACCCACCACCGGCACCGCCTCGGGGAGGGGCAGGGCGATGTTGCGCTTGCCCCGGATGACCAGCTCCGCCTGGGCGAGGAAGGGAGCCGGATCGTCGATGAGACGGCCGAACAGCACGCCAGGCTCCGCCGGCCCCCGGCTGCGGTCGGCGCCGATCAGGCGGGCGGGATCGACATCGGGATCGTAGATGCAGAGCTCGTAGCCGCAGGCCAACAGCCGCTCGGCCAGGTCGAGAAGCGGGCTGTTGCGCAGGTCGCCGGTGCCTGGCTTGAAGGAGAGGCCGAGCTGGAGGATGGAGGCCGGCGGCGGGATGCGGGCGCGGATCTGCGCCACCAGCCAGTCCAGATGGCGGGCGTTGCTCTCCCGCACCCCGGCGAGCAGAGGGGCGGGAAGGCCGAGCCGCTCGGCACTGACGATCAGGGCCTGGAGATCCTTGGGCAGGCAGGGGCCGCCGAAGGGGGCGCCCGGATGCAGGTAGGCGGTGGAGATGTTGAGCCGGGTATCCGCGAGCAGGGGGGCGAGCAGCGCCTGGGGATCGACGCCCTGGCTTGCGGCGATGCGCGCCGTCTCGTTGGCAAAGGCGACCTTGAGGGCGTGGAAGGCGTTGTCGGCGAGCTTGACCAGCTCGGCGGCCCGGAACGGAAGCTCGAAGCGGGGTGCGCCGGCTGCGGCCACCCCCGGCAGGGATCGGGCGATGCCGGGCGCCCGCTCGCCCAGCACCACCTTCGGGGGACAGCGGAAATCCGCAACCGCCGACCCCTCGCGCAGGAATTCCGGATAATAGACCACCTCATAACGGCGCCCGGGCGGCTCGCCGAGCTCCTCGCCCAAAAGCGGAAGGATCCGCTCCTCCATGGTGCCGGGCATCACCGTGCTGCGGTAGACGAGCCACAACGGACGCTCCCGCGCGGGCGCCGCGCGCAGCGCCCGGGCCAGCGTCCGGCTCGCCTCGAGCAGCCGCGACAGGTCGAGCGCTCCCCCGGGCCCCGCAGGGGTGCCCACGCACACCCACACCACATCCAGATCCGCAATATGGGGCCCGATCTCGGAGCAGACCGTCAGCCGTCCCCTGCGCAGGCCGGCGCAAAGCCGCTCCTCCACCCCGGGCTCCGCCACCGGCGCACGCCCCTCAGCCAGAGCGGCCACCTTCTCGGGCCGCACGTCCACCGCCACCACCCGGTGTCCGTCCTCGAGCAGACAGGCCGCCGCCGTGCTGCCGACGTAGCCGAGACCGAGAATGCCGACGCCGAGCGCCATCCGTGCCCGTTCCCCGTCCACCTCCGCTTCCCTTAGGCAGGACCCGCCGCCGCGGCCAGCGCAAAACACCGCCGCACGCATCCCGGGACGAGTCCCGCAAGGAGGGGAGCCTCGCCGGGCGGAACACCGCCGAGCGAAACGCGCCCCGCTCCCGGCTCGACAGCATCCGGGCTTGCGCGCACATTGCCGCTGCGGCCGATCTGGAGGAAGGGAGGGGAGCGGATGAGCGCTTCCGCCGCCGTCCTGGCAGGGCACCGTCTCGCCCGCTGGCTCGGAACGCCCGCCCCCTGGATCGTGGGCGTGCTCAACGTCACCCCCGACAGTTTCGCCGACGGCGGCCGCTTCCTGGCTCCCGAACGGGCGCGGCACAGGGCCGAAGAAATGATCCAAGAAGGGGCGACGGTGGTGGAGGTGGGCGGGGAGTCGACGGCCCCCGGGAGCCGCCCGCTGGATGCCGACACCGAGTGGCGGCGGATCGCTCCGGTGCTCGAGGCCCTCGCGGGGCGCCTGCCGCTCGCGGTGGACACCTACCACGCCGCCACCGCCGCCCGGGCGCTGGCGCTCGGGGTGGGGATGATCAACGACGTCTCGGCCCTGCGCGCGGATCCCGCGATGGCGGAGGTGGTGGCGGCGAGCGAGGCGGTGCTGGTGCTCATGCACGCCAAGGACGCGCCCCTCCCGCATGTGAGCGCGCGGCCGCGCCAGTATCGGGATCTGGTGAACGAGGTGGCGGACTTCCTGCTCGAGCGCGCCCAGGCGGCCGTGCGCGCCGGCATCGGCGCCGAGCGCATCGTCCTGGATCCGGGCTGGGGACGCTTTTTGAGCCTCGATCCCGAGCCCAGCTGGGAGCTCCTGCGCGCCTTCGCGAGCCTGGCAGCGCGCCTCCATCCCTTCCCGGTGATGGTGGCGGTCTCGCGCAAGGGGTTCCTGCCCGCTCCCCTGGAGGAACGGGATCCGCTCTCGCAGCTGGCGGCGCTGCACGCGCTCGAGCACGGTGCGGCGCTCGTGCGCACCCACCACGTGCGGATGATGCGGCAGTTCCTCGAGGTCTGGCGCAAACTCGGCCGGCTGCCGCCGGCGCCGGATTCCGTCCGCACATGAAGCCCGTGCCGCAGCGAGCCGGATCCGCCATCCGCATCCCAAAGCGGCAGCGCGAGGCACCCGGCCCGGACCTGCGGCCCGGGCGGCCGGTCGCGCTGCCGACCGCGAGGGGACCGGCGGCGTGCGGAGACAACCGGGGATGCGGCACTGGGGCGGACCATCGTCGAGCCGGCCGGTCGTTGGATTTTCCATAAGATGCCTTCCCAATAACGAGTCCCTTTCCCGCAGCCGACACGCTTGCCTCCCCTCGAGCGGGTTCGTATCACGACCCCGGTGCGGGCCAGGGAGGCAGCGGAGATGGAATCCACCACCTATCTCCTCGCAGACGGGCGGATTCCCGAACACTGGTACAACATCCTCGCCGACCTGCCGCAGCCGCCGCCGCCACCGCTCGACCCCCGCAGCGGAAAGCCCCTCGCCCCCGAGGCCCTGGCACCCCTCTTCCCCCAGGCCCTGATCGCCCAGGAGGCGGCCGGGGAGCGATGGATCGCGATCCCGGAGGAGGTCCGCAACATCTACCGCCTGTGGCGGCCAACACCGCTCTACCGCGCCCGCAGGCTCGAACAGAAGCTCGGCACCCCGGCCCGGATCTACTACAAATACGAGGGCGTGAGCCCCACCGGCTCCCACAAGCCCAACACCGCCGTCGCCCAAGCCTACTACAACAAGAGCGAGGGTGTCCGCCGGCTCACCACCGA
>JALSGW010000104.1 GCA_026982585.1 Alphaproteobacteria bacterium
GAGGAGCTCGCCCGAAGGCGCTCTTCGGTGGAGCTGGAGCTGTTCCGACGCATCAAGCGGGCCTTGGACCCGCAGGGCATCCTCAATCCCGGGGTGATCCTTCCCGCACCCCGCGATCCCTGAGCGTCGTGGACGATGGGCTTCGCCCCGCTCCCCTGCATGTGCCGGACAGGGCGCTGAGGTGGCGGCCGCCGCCGATCCTTCCCGCTGCTGGAATCTGGACAAAGGCCAGCTGTTTGTTGTATAGAAAGCGCGATTGACCGCAGCGGACCGCTTGCGGCCCGGGAGCGGGGTGGAGGGTTGGGGCGCCCGGCGGTGTGGCATGCGGCGTGGTTCTCGCCGCTGCGGCCCGGCGGGATGGAGGCGGGGCGGACGGTCGCGGCAACATTTCCGCAAGCCGCGGGTGAGAGCGGGTGAGGAGGCCGGTCCGGTCCGTTGGACGATCGGCCGGCGGCCGGGCGGGCATCCGCGGCAGCCAGGGTGACGAAAAGTTCATAATGGGACACGGGGGCGGTAACGCTTTCGTGGCAGGTTCGCAGCCGGTTGGGAGGTCGGGAAGGGAGGGACGCCGTCCGGTGCGGGGAGTGATCCGCGCGGGCGGGGTCGGCGTAGAAAGGGGAACGGGGAGAGCGGCTCCCCGCACCGAGGCGATGTTGGAGGTACGATGAGCATCAAGGAGTCGCCGGAGCGGCAGAGCCTCGATCGGCGGTTCATCAGCGAGTCCATGAACGCGCCGCTGCTCTCGCGCGAGCACGAGCTCGAGCTCGCGCGGCGCTGGCGCGACCACAAGGACGAGAAGGCCCTGCACGAACTGGTGGGGGCCTATGTGCGCCTGGTGGTCAGCATGGCCCACAAGTTCCGCAACTACGGCCTGCCCATGAACGATCTGGTGCAGGAGGGCATGGTGGGACTCATGCAGGCGGCGGCCCGTTTCGAGCCCGAACGGGAGGTGCGCTTCTCCACCTACGCCGCCTGGTGGATCCGCTCCGCCATGCAGGACTACATCCTGCGCAACTGGTCCGTGGTGCGGACCGGCACCACCGCCGCCCAGAAGTCGCTGTTCTTCAATCTCAGGCGCCTTCGGGCGCAGATCGAAGGCGGCTCGAGCGGACGGCTGTCCGAGGAGGGCAAGCGCAAGATCGCCGAGCAGCTGGACGTCAACGTGGCCGACGTGGAGGCCATGGAGGGCCGGCTTTCCGGAAGCGACCAGTCGCTCAACGCCACCCTCACCGCCGACGGGGAAGACACCTGGCAGGACTTCCTCGCCGACGAGCGGCCCACCCCGGACCAGATCGTGGAGGAGCAGCGCGACAGCCGGGTCCGTTCGGAGTGGCTCGCGGAATCCCTCGCCGAGCTCAACGAGCGCGAGCAGATCATCATCCGCGAGCGGCGCCTGCGCGAGGACGGCCGCACGCTCGAGGAACTGGGCCGCCGGTTCGGCATCTCCAAGGAGCGGGTGCGGCAGATCGAGGCGCGCGCCCTGCAGAAGCTGCGCGCGGCCCTGCTCAAGCGGGTCAAGGACCCGGCCGAACTCGCCCTGCTCGAGGCGCTGCCGGCCTGATCCGGCCGCCGGGGGAGGCACCACGGCCCCTCGCGCCTCCCCCTGTGGCGCCCGTGCCGCCCCTCTCACCGGTCCAACACCGTGCGCGCCCGATACGCTCGGCCATGGGCCCGCCAGTCGGGGCCGCGCGGCCGCGGCACGGCGCCGATGCGCACCGGCTCGCGCATGAGACACATGGCCACCGCATCCAGGCCGTCGTCGCGGTTGCGGCCGCCCGGGTGAAACTCCCGCATCTCGGCAACAAACGGGGTTTCCATTACCCGCTCGTGGACGAACAGCCGGCCCGCCTGCAACAGCGGGTCGAAGGCCTCCAAAATCCGCCGCTCCTTGGAGGTGGTGCTGTGGTGCTCCACCACCGCCGCCTGCAGGCCGCGGGCCGCAAGCTCGCGCCGCAGCAACACCGGCAGGAAGCGGCCCAACCCCGTGACCTCCACCGCCACCGCGGGGATGGCGTTCCGCGCCACGAACTCCGCCACCTGCCGGCACATGACGGTGGCGCCATCCTCGCCCGGATCGCGAGCCGGATCCAGATAGCGGATGTCGTGCAGATAGAGGTTGCCCTCGCCGTCGGCGAACACCACGGCGACCACACTCGCATCCCCTCCCTCGGGCCGGGCCAGCGCCGGATCCCACACACAGCTCGCCGATACCATCACCCGCTCGCCGATCCGAAGCAGGGGGCGCCGGTTGGCTTCGCTGAGGTCGATCTCCTCCCGGTAGACCCGCAGCAGCTCCGGATCGAGGCGGATCTCATGGGGCGGCACCGGCTCGAGCAGCATCTGGCTCTTGAAGGCGAGCGGGCCGCTCTCCGCGCGGATGCGGGCGATCTCCTCCTCGGGAAAGCGCTCGGGCCAGGCGCTCTGACCCCGTTCGTCCAGGATCGGCAGCACCAGCCGCCGGTAGCCCTCGAGGAACGGGCGCTGCTCGCCGCACTCCGGCCGCGGCCGGTCCGCATAGATGCTGTGGTAGTGGTGCGGCGTGCCGACGAAGAGCAGGGTCCCGCCCGGGGTGAGCACGAAGGGCAGCTCCTTGAGCCTCTCCCGCAGCTCGGCGCGCTTGGCCGGCGTGTCGCAGCTGTTGGGCACCTCGACGTCGTCGCAGACGATGAGATCGGCGCGCGCACCGGTGATGTTGCCGGCAAGCCCCCGCGCCACGAGCGAGGGATCGCGCAGCTCCACCGGCCGCCGCACGGTGAGCCGGTCCTGGGCCCAGGATCCCGGCGCCGCCGGGCGCAGATGGCGGGTCAAGGGATGGCGCTCGATCACCGCCCGCACGTTGCGGGTCATGCGCACCGCAAGCCCCTGCTCCGCGGACAGTACCAGGATGCGCAGCGCCGGATCCCGGGCGAGCCGCCAGGCGCAGTAGAGTCCCACCAGGGTGGACTTGCCGGCGTTGCGGAAGACCATCAGCAAGAGCCTGCGGTCGCCCGCCCGCAGCCGTTCCTCGAGCCAGCCGGCGATGCGCCGGTGCAGGGCCGGCGTCCCCTGCCCCTGGATGCGGTTCCACAGTTCGACGAAACCGACGAACCCCAGCCGATCGATCCAGCCCTCGGGGCGGAAGGCGGCGGCTTCCTCCCGGAGCCCGCCGCACAGGGCCTCGAGATCGCCGTAGCGGGCGGCCTCCACCATCGGCAGACGCTCAGGGCAGAAGGCGGCGGCGCCGTCCCCGGGGCGCAAGGAGATCGCGGCCGAGCGCGAGCACCTTCTCCCCGCGTTCGAGCAGGTTGCGCCGGCGACGGTCGCGGAAGACCCGATCGAGCGCCTGGAGATCGAAACCGAGCGCCCTGGCGCGGTCCTCGATCGCCTCCTCGCTGGCCCGCTCGAGCCCCTTGAGCACCGCCTCGAAGGAGGCTCCGGCCGCGACCCCGGCGGCGCCCGCGCGCGCCCGCTCCGCCGCCATCCGGCGCGCGAGCCGCTCGGCCTCCTCGCGCCGCTCCGCCTCCAAACGCGCCACGAGCTGCTTGCGACGCGCCCGCTCCTCCTTGCGCAGGCGCCGATCCGAGCGACGCATGGCCTCCGCCTGAAGCGCCAGGTTGAGGCCCATGACGGCGAGATTGCTCAGTCCACCCATCAGCGGTTCACCTTCAGTTCGACGGTTGCGGCCAGCAGGACGAAGGGGGAGGGATGGTCCTGGACGATGCGCCAGACCGGAGCCGTGCCGCCGCGCCGCCAACCCAGCGCGCGCAGCGCCACATCCCCCCGAAACGGCACCTCCGAAAGAGCGACCTCCACCGCACCCCGGCCGAGATCGCACACAAGCGCGCTCGCCTCCGCCAGGCGGAAGACGATGCGGATCGGCCGAAAACGCGCATCCGGCGCGATCCCGGAGCTGCCCGCGAACACCGACAAGGGCTCCACCTCGTGGGCGTAGGGAAGCCCGACCACGAGCTCCCGCGCGGGTTCGGCCAGCACCACGGTATCGCTCGCAAGGGTCACGAAACCCACAAAGCGGCCGTCAGCGATCAGCCCCACCCGCTCGCCCACGAAGGCCCCGAGGCCCGAGAAGGTGGTGGTCGGGCTGGGCTGGCTGCGGCGCTCGCTGCGGTCGAGCTGGATCCGGTCGTCGAAGCGCTCGAGGCCGACGCTTCCGCTCCGCTCCACCAGCAGCCACACCGTGCGCCCGGCCCGCTCCAAAGCCCGCACCGCGCCCCGGGTGGTCTGCAGCGCCCAGGCCACCACGTTGCTGTTGCGATCCAGGGTGCAGCTCGCGAGCGCCCCGTCCTCGCGCAACACGAACAGCTGCCTTCTTTCGCCGTCGAACACCAGGTCCCGTGGGCGGGGCACCAGATGCCGGGCCAGGAGGGCG
>JALSGW010000105.1 GCA_026982585.1 Alphaproteobacteria bacterium
GTCGACAAGATCCTGCGCGGCTACGGTCGGGTCGGCAACGATCATCCGATCCCGAGCTTCGATCCCATGTTCGCCGCCGATCTGCCCCAGCGCACCTACGATCCCGACCAGGCCAAGTTCCACATGCAGAAGTCCGGCTATGAGGGGCCGCTCACCCTGCACATCTCCGACGCCGCCTTCACCGGTGCGGTGGACGCGGCCCAGCTCTTCCGCGAGCAGCTCGCCAAGGCCGGCATCCGGCTCGAGATCGTGCGCGAGCCCAGCGACGGCTACTGGTCGGACGTGTGGATGAACAAGCCCTTCTACGGCTCCTACTGGGGCGGGCGGCCGACCGCCGATCTCATGCTGTCGGTGGCCTACCGGTCCGATGCCGCCTGGAACGAGACCTTCTGGAAGCGGCCGGAGTTCGACCGGTTGCTCGACGAGGCGCGCGGCGAGCTCGACCTCAAGCGCCGGCGCGAGCTCTATGCCGAGGCCCAGCGCATGATCTGGCAGGACGGCGGCGCCATCATTCCGATGTTCAACAACTATCTCTTCGGCGCCCGCGCCAACGTGGACGGGTTCGTGGCGGTACCCGTGCTCACGGGCCTGCGGGTCGGGGAGCAGCTGTACTTCACGGATCTTTGATCCGGTGCATCCGCTCCTCCGGCTCGTCGTCCAGCGCCTGCTGTTGGGGGTGGCGACGCTGTGGGTCGTCTCCCTCCTGATTTTCGCGGGCACGGAGATCCTGCCCGGCGACGTGGCGGAGGCGATCTTGGGCCAGGCGGCGACCCCGGAGGCGGTCGCCGCCATCCGCCGCGACCTCGGGCTCGACCGGCCGGCCTGGGAACGTTACCTGGACTGGCTGTTCGGGCTGATGCGGGGCGATCTCGGCACCTCGCTCACCAACCGCATGCCGATCGCCGAGCTCATCGCCGGCAGGCTGGAGAACACCCTGTTCCTGGCGGCGACCGCGGCCGTGGTGGCGGTGCCGATCGCGATCGCGCTCGGCATCCTCGCCGCCCGCTTCCGCGAGCGGCTGCTGGACAAGGCCATCTCGGTGCTCACCCTGTCCTCCATCTCGATGCCGGAGTTCTTCATCGGCTATCTGCTGATTTTCATTTTCGCGGTGAAGCTGTTCTGGGCGCCCTCGATCGCCAGCGTCTATCCCGGCATGGCGCTCGCCGACAAGCTCTATGCGGTCTCGCTGCCGGTGGCCACCCTGACGCTCGTGGTGGTGGCGCACATGATGCGCATGACCCGGGCTGCGATCATCAACGTGATGGCGAGCCCCTATATCGAGATGGCGGAACTCAAGGGCCTCACCCGCACCCGCATCATCCTCAAGCACGCCCTGCCCAACGCGCTCGCCCCCATCATCAACGTGGTGGTCATCAACCTCGCCTATCTGGTGGTGGGCGTGGTGGTGGTGGAGGTGGTGTTCGTCTACCCCGGCCTCGGCCAGCTGATGGTGGATGCGGTGGCCAAGCGCGACGTGCCGGTGGTGCAGGCGACCGGCATGTTGTTCGCGGCCACCTACGTGCTGCTCAACCTCGCCGCCGACGTGCTCGCGATCCTGGCCAATCCCCGCCTGCGGCATCCGAGGTGAGCCGTGCGCATGACACCCAGCGCCGCGATCGGTTTTGTCATCGTGGGGGTCTACGCCCTGGCCGCGCTCTTGGGGCCGTGGCTTGCTCCCTACGGGGAGGCGGAGATCGTGGCGGACGTGTGGGAGCCGTTCTCCGCCGCCCATCCGCTCGGCACCGACAACCTCGGGCGCGACATGCTCTCGCGCCTGCTCTGGGGGGCGACCCGCACCATCGGCGTCGCCCTCGCCGCCACCATGCTGTCGTTTTTGATCGGCATGAGCCTGGGCTATCTGGCGGCGGTGGTGGGCGGCTGGCTGGATCAGCTGTTGAGCCGGGCGGTGGACGCGCTGATGGCGATTCCCACCCTGATCTTCGCCCTGGTGGTGCTGGCGGTGCTGCCGCCTTCGGTGACCATTCTCGTGCTGGTGATCGCGGTTTTGGATTCGACCCGCGTGTTCCGCCTGGCGCGGGCGGTGGCCATGGACGTGGTGGTGATGGACTTCGTCGAGGTGGCGCGGCTGCGCGGGGAGCGGCTTGGATGGATCGTCTTCCGCGAGGTGTTGCCCAACACCCTGCCGCCCCTCATCGCCGAGTTCGGCCTCCGTTTCTGCTTCGCCTTTTTGTTCCTGAGCTCGCTGTCCTTCCTCGGCCTCGGCATCCAGCCGCCTGCGGCCGACTGGGGCGGCATGGTGCGGGACAATGCCAACGCCATCAGCTTCGGGCTGGTGGTGCCGTTGATCCCCGCGGCCGCCATCGCGCTGCTCACCATCGGGGTGAACCTGGTGGTGGACTGGCAGCTCGAGCGCAGCGCCCGACCGCGCAGGACCTGAGACCATGACGGAGCTTCTCCTCTCCATCACCGACCTGCACATCGCCGCCCGCAGCGAGCAGGGCGGGCTGCAGGAGATCGTGAACGGCGTGTCCCTGCGTCTGGAGCACGGGACCGTACTGGGCCTGATCGGCGAATCCGGAGCCGGCAAGTCCACGGTGGGTCTGGCGGCGCTCGGCTACACCCGCCACGGATGCCGGCTGCTGTCCGGCTCGATCCGCCTCAACGGCGAGGAGCTGTTCGGCGCGCCGTACGAAAAGCTGCGGCAGATCCGCGGTGCGCGGGTGACCTATGTGGCCCAGAGCGCGGCCGCGGCCTTCGATCCCGCCCACCGGCTCGAGGACCAGATCATCGAATCGGCGGTGGTGCACGGCATCCTGAGCCCCGAGGAGGCGCGTCGGGAAGCGCGCAGACTGTACGAGAAGCTGCGCCTGCCGGATCCCGACAACTTCGGCCGCCGCTACCCTCACCAGGTCTCGGGCGGCCAGCTGCAGCGGGCGATGACGGTGATGGCCATGGTCCCGAAGCCGGATCTGGTGGTCTTCGACGAGCCCACCACCGCTCTCGACGTCACCACCCAGATCGAGGTGCTGGCCGCCATCAAGGCGGCGATCCGGGACGAGCGGCTGGCCGCCATCTACATCACCCACGATCTCGCCCTGGTGGCCCAGATCGCGGACCGCATCCTGGTGCTCAAGGACGGGCGGATGGTGGAGGAGGGGGCCACCGAGGACATCCTCAAGCGTCCCACGCAACCCTACACCCGGGCGCTGGTGCAGGTGCGGCGGGTGCACAAGCCGAGCGCGCCGCAGCCGGCCGCGCAGGAGCCGCTGTTGGAGGTGCGCGGGGTCGATGCGGCCTACGGCGCGGTGCCGGTTTTGGAGGACATCTGGCTGCGCCTGTGCCGCGGCCGCACCACCGCGGTGGTGGGCGAATCGGGATCGGGGAAATCGACGCTCGCGCGGGTGATCACCGGTCTGCTCCCACCCCGGCGGGGCGAGGTGCGGCTGCTCGGCGAGCCGCTGCCGCCTGGGCTGCGCCAGCGCAACCGCGACCAGCTGCGCCGCATCCAGCTCGTCTACCAGATGCCGGATGTGGCGCTCAACCCGCGCCACAAGGTGGAGGAGATCATCGGCCGGCCGTTGAGCTTCTACTTCGGTCTCGGCGCCGAAGCGCGACGGCGGCGGGTGGAGGAGCTTTTGCGGGCGGTGGAGCTCGCGCCGGAGTTCGCCGATCGCTATCCGGGCGAGCTTTCGGGCGGACAGAAACAGCGGGTGTGCATCGCCCGGGCGCTGGCGGCGGAACCCGACGTCATCATCTGCGACGAGGTCACGAGCGCGCTCGACGTGCAAGTGGCGGACGCGGTGTTGCGGCTGCTTCTGGACCTGCAGGCCGCGACCGGCGTCGCCTACCTGTTCATCACCCACGATCTGGCCACGGTGCGCGCCATCGCCGACGACATCGTGGTGATGCTGGACGGCCGCATCGTCGAGCAGGGGACCCGGGAGGACATCCTCACCCCGCCCCATCACCCCTATACCGACCTTCTGCTCTCCTCGGTGCCGGAGATGGAGGTGGGCTGGCTCGACCGCATCCTCGCCGAGCGGGCCGCCCGCAAGGCCCGGGGCGAGCGGATCATGGAGGCGGCGGACCGCTAGCCCGCCCCGGCCGGAGGCCGCGGGAAGGACGCCGCGACCAACCGTCCGCGCCGCCGGCGCTTGAACGGCTGGGCGTTGGGGCTAGAGTGAAGATGCCGATCGCGACCTCGGTGCCAGATGCGGGTGGATTGGTTCGGCGTGGATCGCTGGCGTGAAGGGGAGCGCGTGCCGTGATGGCGAAGCTTCCGACGGTTCCCGTCGAGGGCAGCGGGCTTGCCCGCTACCTCGAAGAGATCCGCCGCTTTCCCATGCTCGATGCGGACGAGGAGTACATGCTGGCGAAGCGGTGGAAGGAGCACG
>JALSGW010000106.1 GCA_026982585.1 Alphaproteobacteria bacterium
TCCATCGCCTTTTTTGAACCGCTTCTCGGGGTCGGGGAGGCCTTCCGGCGGCCATGCCAACACCAGGGTCCTGCGCAGCCGCCCCTTTTCCGCCGCCTCCACCGTTCCCTGCGGCTTCGGAGCGCGAATGCGGGCGCCGCCGCAAGCTGGCGGGTCAGGCGGCGCTCTTGAGGTCGAATCTTCGCACGAGCTCCCTGAACGCCGCGATCGCCCGCTCGATCTCCTCCTCGCTGTGGGCCGCCGACACGCTCAGCCGCAAGAGCGAACGCCGGTCCGGGGTGCCGGGCGGAAGGGCGAGATTGACGTAGAGTCCGTGGGCGAGGAGGTGGTTCCAGACCGCCACCGCCGTCGCTTCGTCCGGCAGCACCACCGCCACCACCGGCCCCGGGTCGGCGCCTAAGCGAAGCCCCAATTCCGCAAGGCCCGCATGCAGGGCGCGGGCGTTGCGCCAGATGCGCTCCCGCAGGCTCGGGTCGTCACGGATGCGCTGGATGGCGGCGGTCACCGAGGCCATGGTGGCGGGGCTCGGCGAGGCGGTGAACATGTAGGGGCGGGCCGCATAGCGCAGCAGTTCCAGACCCTCGTGGTGGGAGACCGCGAACCCGCCGACCGCGCCGAGACTCTTGCTGAAGGTCCCGACCACCACATCCACCTCGGCCTCGACCCCCTGTTCCTCCGCCACACCCCGTCCCCGGGCGCCGTAGACTCCGAGGGAATGGGCCTCATCCACCACCATCCAGGCTCCGTGCCGCCGCACCACCGCCACGAGTTCACGCAGCGGCGCCACGTCGCCGAGCATGGAATAGAGCCCCTCGACCACCACCAGCTGGATTCCTTCCTCCCCCCGGTGGCGCGCGAGCCTGCGCTCGAGGTCCTCGGCATCGTTGTGCCGGAAGCGGATGATGCGCGCTCCGGACAGCAGGCAGCCGTCGTAGATGCTGGCGTGGGAGTGGCTATCGATGAAGATCCGGTCCCCCGGGCCGGCGAGCCCGGCCAGGGTGGCCAGGTTGGCCTGGTAGCCGGTGGTGAAGACCAGGCATCGGGCACGGTCGTAGAAGTCGGCGAGGGCGCGCTCGAGCCGCTCGTGGAGGTCGTAGGTTCCGTTGGCGATGCGCGATCCGGTGGTGCCGGTACCGTAGGCCCGGGTCGCCGCGAGCGCCGCCTCCACGCAGGCGGGGTCGAAGGTGAGGCCGAGATAGTTGTTGGTGCCGAGCAACAACACCTCCCGGCCCTCGACCAGCGCCCGGGTGGGCGACAGCAGGCGGTCGAAGCGCAGCCCGAACGGATTGGCCCCCTGACCCAGCAGCTGGTCCCGCCGGGCCAGGAGTTTCCGGTATCGTGCGAACAGGTCGCTCACGGCTCCCGGCCCCGCAGCTCCCGCGCGACCAGCTCTACCAGATCCCCCACCGTGCGCAAATCCGCCACCTCATTGACGGGGATGTTGAGATCGAATTCCTCCTCGATCTCCATCACCAAATCCATGGCCGCCACCGAGTCGATCTCCAGCTCTTCGGTGAGATCCGTTTCCAGAAGAATCGTCAGCCCCTTGGGGTTGTGGCGCTCGACCAGGTCGATGATGCGCGCGGAGATCTCATCCTTGGTCATCATGCTCGCCATTCCCTCGGCTCGGCCGCCGCGCCCGGCCTTTAAGCCATCCCGCCCGCAGGTACCAGTCCGAGGTGCGGCGGAACCCCTCCGCAAACCCCACCTCGGGCCGCCATCCCGACCAGCACCCGCCGCGACACCGCCAATCCGGGTGGTAGAACTGGCGCACCCGATCGCGCGGCAGCGGCGAGGGCCGTCCGCTCCAATCCGCCCACCGGTCCGCCAGCCAAGCCGCGGCGAAGGCGATCGGGCGCGGCACCGGCAGCAGTCGTACCGGGCGCTCGAGGATCCGCGCCGCGATCTCCGCCACATCGCGCCAGCGGTAGCCCTCCGCCTTGCCGTCGCACGGCTCGAGAACCTCCCGGGGCGGCTTTTCGGTGGTAGCGAGTGCTTTGAGCAGGCGCGCGAGATCGTCCACATACAACAGCGCGAACCGGGCTTGCGGCACCGCCGGTGCGGGCAGCCATCCGCGGTGCAGCGCCCGGAAGATGTCCAGGGTGGCGCGATCGCCCGGCCCGTAGACCGCGGGCGGCCGCACGATCACGAGCTCCATACGACCGGCCTCCTCGCGCGCCGCCTCCTCGGCCCGCCGCTTGCTGAGCCCGTACCAGGACACGTCGGGATGGCGCGCGGCCAGCGAGGAGACCAGGATGAAGCGCCGCACGCCGCAGGCCGCCGCCTCGCGCACCAGCGCCGCCGTCGCCTCGGCGTTCACGCGCATGAAACCTTCGGGGTTCGGAGCGGCGATGGCGCCGGCGAGATGCAGGACCACCTCGGCGCCCACAAGCAGCCGCTCGCGGGCGGCGCGATCCTCGAGCGTACCCCGCACCAGTTCGCATCCCGCAGGCGCCTCGAAGTCGGCCCGCCGCACCAGGAGCCGCGCCGGGGGAAGGCGGTGCGCGAGCAGGCGTCCGCCGATGAATCCGGTGCAGCCGGTAATCGCCAGCACCGCCGCCCTCGGCCGCTAGGCCGGTACCGCCGTTCCCTTGCCCGCCGCCTCGCACCAGAGCGCCCGGGCCCGCTCCTGCAGCCGGCCGCGCCGATAGTCCTCCCGCACCGTCGCCCGGCTGAGCTTGCCGGAGGTGGTGTGGGCGAGGGTGCGCAGCGGCACCAACAGCACCTCCGCCTCCACCCCGAACTCCCGGCGGACCACCCCGCGGATCTTCGCGCACAGCGCCTCGCAGGCCGAGGAGGGGCGGCACTCGGCCACCACCACCACCCGCTCGCGCTCCTCCTCCTCGACGCCGAAGGCGGCGGCCCGGCGCACGCCCTCGATGCGTTCCACCGCCCACTCGATGTCCTGCGGCCAGAGATTGCGGCCGCCATGCACGATCAGGTCCTTGGCGCGCCCGGTGATCACCAGCTCCCCATCGGTGCGGTAGCCGAGATCGCCGGTATCCAGCCAACCGTCCCGGTCGAGCACCCGGCGGGTCAGCTCCGGCCGCCCCACGTAACCGTCCATCACGCTCGGGCCGCGCACGAACACCCGCCCGACGCGCCGGTCCGGAAGCGGCCGACCGCTCTCGTCCCGCACCTCCACCTGCACCTCCGGAAGCGGCACACCGCAGCGCACGAAACGGTAACAGGCCTCGCCCTCCGCCGCCGGCACCACCAGGCCTTCTCGCTCGAATCCGGGCCCCCGCCCGACCCGATCCACGACCAGGCCCCGGCCCAGCGGGGCGAAGCTCACCGCCAAGGTGGCCTCGGCGAGGCCGTAACTGGGGAGAAAGGCCCGGCGGTCGAAACCGCTGGCAGCGAAGAGCCGAGCGAACCGATCCAGGACCTCGGGGCGGATCATCTCCCCGCCCACACCGGCCACCCGCCAGCACCGCAGGTCGAGCTCCTCGCCGCCACCCCTGCGCATGGCCGCCCGCACGGCGAGCTCATAGCCGTAGGTCGGGCTGAAGGCGATGGTGCCCTGCTGCCGCGACAACAGTTCGAGCCACAACAGGGGTCGTCCGGCGAACACCCGGGTGGCCAGATAATCGACCGAGATCTGCGCGAACACGGGGGTGAGACAACACCCCACGAGCCCCATATCGTGGTAGAGAGGCAACCAGGAGACGCAGCGATCCCCGGCCTGAAGCCGCACCCCGTGGCGGGCGATGGCTGCGGTGTTGGCCATGAGCGCCCGGTGCGAGACCAGCACGCCCCGGGGTTCGGTGGTGCTGCCCGAGGAAAACTGGATGTAGCACGGCTCGCTCGCCTGCAGCGGACGGGGATCCGTGGCCGCAGGGGCCGCCGCTTCGAGCGCCTCCACCGGCACCACTTCCAAAACCCCGGCCACAACGGCCGCCTCCCGCAGCACCGCAACCCCCTCGAGCGAGCCCACCGCCATCACCGCCCGCGCCGCCGCCATCATGCGCGCAAGCCTCTGGACATAGGCGCCACGGCTGCCGAGATGCATGGCGAGCGGGAGCGGCACCGGCACATAGCCCGCATACTGGCAGGCGAAGAAGGCGAGTATGAACTGCGGCGAGGTCTCGGCGAGCAGCGCCACCCGGGAACCGCGCGGGAAACCGCATGCGGCAAGCCGCCGGGCGAGCTCCCGGGCCCGCTCCGCGAGTTCCCGGTAGGGCAACACCGCGCAGAGGCGCCCGCGGGAATCGAAGAAGTTGTAGCCGGTCTCGCCGCGCGCGGCATAGGCGAGCGCCTCGAGCAGATGATCGAAACCATGGACGCGAAACGCCAACCGGCTGTTGGTGCTCGGCGTGGGCCGCTGCATGCCCCTGCTCTCTCCCATAT
>JALSGW010000107.1 GCA_026982585.1 Alphaproteobacteria bacterium
GCGGCTCCTTTTGGTGCTGAGGCTCGAGCGGGAGAACGGAACGCTTCGGGCCTATGCCAATGTGCGGGCGCCGATTTTCGTGGATCTCGCCACCGGCCGGGCGGCGCAGTGCGTGCTGCCCGATCCCCGTTATCCCCTGCGCCTGCCGCTGTTGCCGGAGGAGGGTGCCGCGCAGCCGGCCGCTACGGCCATCCGGGGGGCGGACCGCTGCCGGGCCGCCTCTTGAAACCGGCTTTTCGCTTCGCTAACTCCTAGGCCGCCGAAACCCGGCGCGTGCGGCCGTGGCGGAATTGGTAGACGCGCCAGCTTGAGGGGCTGGTGGGGGCAACCCCGTGGAAGTTCGAGTCTTCTCGGCCGCACCACTGATCCCGCCTTTGGGCCGATCGGCGACTTGACGGGCGCCCGGTGCGCGTGTGCTGTGCGCGCGGCCGAGCCGAGGGAGCTTGAGGATGGCCGATCCCACCGCTCGTCTGCGCGAGGACGCCCTCGACTTCCATCGCCAGCCGGTGCCGGGCAAGATCGCGGTGGTGGCGACCAAGCCGCTCGCCAACCAGCGGGATCTGTCGCTCGCCTATTCGCCGGGCGTGGCGGCCGCCTGCGAGGCCATTCGGGAGGATCCCGCCGAGGCGGCGCGCCTTACTGCGCGGGCCAATCTGGTGGCGGTGGTGACCAACGGCACCGCGGTTCTGGGTCTCGGCGCCATCGGTCCGCTCGCCGCCAAGCCGGTGATGGAGGGCAAGGCGGTCCTGTTCAAGAAGTTCGCCGGCATCGATGCCTTCGACCTCGAGCTCGACGCCAGCGATCCGGATCGTTTCGTGGACATCGTGGCGGCGCTCGAGCCCAGCTTCGGAGCGGTCAACCTCGAGGACATCAAGGCGCCGGAATGCTTCTACATCGAGGAGCAGCTGAGCCGGCGCATGAACATCCCGGTGTTCCACGACGACCAGCACGGCACCGCCATCATCGTCGCCGCCGCCCTCGAGAACGCGCTCCACCTCGCGGGCAAGCGGCTCGCGGAGGTGCGCCTGGTGACGAGCGGCGCCGGAGCGGCCGCGCTGGCCTGTCTGGACCTTCTCATCCACCTCGGATTGCCCAAGGACCACATTCTGGTGACCGACATCGAAGGGGTGGTCTACGAGGGCCGCGAGCGCCTCATGGACCCGTACAAGGCCCGCTATGCGGCGCGCACCGAGGCGCGCACCCTGGCCGAGGCCATCGAGGGGGCGGACGTGTTCCTCGGCCTGTCCGCTCCTCGGGTCCTCAAACCCGAGATGGTGGCGCGCATGGCCGAACGGCCGATCGTCTTCGCCCTCGCCAATCCGGTGCCGGAGATCCTGCCCGAGGAGGTGAAGGCGGTGCGCCCGGACGCGCTGGTGGCCACCGGCCGCTCCGACTACCCCAACCAGGTCAACAACGTGCTCTGCTTCCCCTTCCTGTTCCGGGGGGCGCTCGATGTGGGCGCCACCACCATCAACATGGAGATGAAGAAGGCCTGCGTGCGCGCCCTTGCCCGACTCGCCCGGGAGGCCACCCCCGACACCGTGGCCGCTGCGTACGGGCTCGAAGCGCTTTCCTTCGGTCCGGACTATCTGATCCCCAAGCCGTTCGACCCGCGGCTGATCGTCGAGATCCCGCCGGCGGTGGCGGAGGCGGCCATGCGCACCGGGGTGGCCACCCGTCCCATCGAAGACCTCCAGGCTTACCGCCGCAGCCTCGAAGCCCGGGTCTACCGCTCGGGGTTCCTGATGAAGCCGCTGTTCGAGCGCGCCCGCAGCGATCCCAGGCGCATCGTGTTCGCCGACGGCGAGGAGGAACGGGTGTTGCGCGCCGCCCAGGTGATCCTGGAGGAAGGGCTCGCAGAGCCGATCCTGATCGGCCGCCCGGAGGTGATCGAACGGCGCATTCAGCGTTACGGGCTGGCCCTGCGGCCGGGTGCGGACGTGGAACTGTGCAACCCGGACTGGGATCCCCGCTACAACGAATATGTCGATTTCTACTTCACGCGCATGGGACGGCGCGGGGTGAGCCCGCAGATGGCGCGGGAGATCGTGCGCACCCGCAGGACGGTGATCGCCGCCATCATGGTCGCCCGCGGCGAGGCGGACGCCATGATCGCCGGCCCGGTGGGGGTGTTCGAGAGCCATCTGCGCCATATCGAGGGAGTGCTGGGCCTGGAGCCGGGCCTGCGCGAGGCCTCCACCCTGCACGCGCTGGTGCTGCCCGATGGGGCGCTGTTCCTCGCGGATACCTACGTCAGCCTGGATCCCTCCGCGGAGGAGGTGGCGGAGACGGCCCTGCGGGCGGCTGAGGTGGTGCGGCGGTTCGGCCTCGTCCCCAAGGTGGCGCTGGTCTCCCACAGCAACTTCGGCAGCCGCGACACGCCGAGCGCCCGCAAGATGCGGGAGGCGCTGGCCATGCTCCGGCAGCGGGCGCCGGATCTCGAGGTCGACGGGGAAATGCACGCCGATGCGGCGCTCTCCGAGGACATCCGCCGCCGCATCCTGCCCACCTCCACCCTCAAGGGGGCCGCCAACCTCCTCATCTTCCCGGGCCTGGATGCGGCCAACATCGCCTTCAACCTGGCCAAGGCGGTGAGCGGGGCGGTGACGGTCGGCCCGATCCTGATCGGCCCCACCCGACCGGCCCACATCGTCACCGCCTCGGTCACCACCCGCGGGCTGGTCAACATGGCCACCGTCGCCTGCGTCGAGGCCATCCTGCGCCACACCGCCCGAGATCCGCGGCCATGACCGAGGCCCGCGCATTCGCGAGCGCCGAGGCGGCGGAGGCGGTCGATCGCCTCGCCCGGGAGGTGCGCACGGCGCTCCAGGAGGGGCGGCTCGGGGACGCCGCGCGGGCGGTGCGGGACCTGCACGCCGCCGATCTCGCCCACCTCATCCAGCTGCTCGAGCCGGAGGAGCGGGTGGCGCTGGTGCGGGAACTGGGCTCCGCCTTCGACCCCGACACCCTGAGCCATCTCGAGGAGGCGGTGCGGGAGCCGCTGCTGGACGCCCTCGGCCCGGAGTGGGCCGGCCACATGGTGGCCGAGCTCGAGAGCGACGATGCGGTGGAGGTGCTGGAGGAGCTCTCCGAGGAGGAACAGCGCGAGATCCTGGCCCACATTCCGGCGCCCGAGCGCAGCGCGGTGGAGGACCAGCTCCGCTTTCCGGAAGACTCCGCCGGCCGGCTCATGCAGCGGGATTTCGTGGCGGTGCCCGACTACTGGCTGGTCGGCCAGACCATCGACTATCTGCGCGCCACCCCCGATCTTCCCGACGAGTTCTACGACATCTTCATCGTCGACCCGCGCATGCGGCCGGTGGGCGGGGTGCCGGTGAGCCGGGTGTTGCGCAGCAAGCGCACGGTGCCCATGCGGGAGCTCAAGCTCAAGAAGCTCCACCTCATCCCCGCCACCCTCGACCAGGAGGAGGTCGCCTTCCGCTTCCGCCGCTACGGGCTGGTGTCGGCGCCGGTGGTGGACGAAGCCGGGCGGCTCATCGGCACCATCACCGTGGACGATGTGGTGGACGTGATCGAGGAGGAGGCGGAGGAGGACATCCTGCGGCTTGCCGGGGTGAGCGAGACCGATCTGTTCGTGCCGGCCGGGGAGACGGTACGGCGCCGGGTGCCCTGGCTGTTCGTCAACCTCGCCACCGCCATCCTCGCCTCGGTGGTGATCGCCCTGTTCGAGGACACCATCGCCCGGCTGGTGGCGCTCGCGGTGCTGATGCCGGTGGTGACCAGCATGGGCGGCAACGCCGGCACCCAGACCCTGACGGTGGCGGTGCGGGCGCTCGCCACCCGGGAGCTCACCTGGGCCAACGCGGGCCGGGTGATCGTCAAGGAGCTGTGGGTCGGATGTCTCAACGGCCTGCTGTTCCTCGCGGTGGGCGCGGTGATCGCGCTCGTGTGGTTCGGCGACCTGCCGCTCGCGCTGGTGTTCGGACTGGCGATGCTGGTCAACCTGGTGGCGGCGGCCGTCTCCGGCGTGCTGGTCCCGCTCGCCCTCCACCGGCTGGGCCACGATCCGGCGGTCGCCTCGACGGTGTTCGTCACCACCGTCACCGACGTGGTCGGCTTCTTCTGCTTCCTCGCCCTCGCGCAATGGCTGCTGCTGGACTAGAACACCAGCCGGGAGAGCGAACCATGTCCTTTCGCGCACCGTCCCTGGCCTTCGATCTCGGCGAGACCGCCGAGGCCATCCGCGAGACCGTCCGCCGCTTCGCCGACGCCGAGATCGCGCCGCTCGCCGCCGCCATCGACCGGGACAACCGTTTCCCGCGGGAGCTGTGGCCGAAGCTCGGCGCGCTCGGTCTGCTCGGCATCACGGTGGAGGAGGAGGA
>JALSGW010000108.1 GCA_026982585.1 Alphaproteobacteria bacterium
GCCGCGCGCGCTCGCCTAAAGCGGGATGTTGCTGTGCTTCTTCCACGGATTGGCGAGCTGCTTTGTGCGCAGCCAGCGCAGGCTGCGGGCGATGCGCCTGCGGGTGCCGTGGGGCATGATGATGTCGTCCACATAGCCCCGCCGTGCCGCCACGAAGGGGTTGGCGAAACGCTCCCGATACTCCCGTTCCCGGGCCCGGATCCGCTCGGGATCGTCCTTTTCGGCCCTGAACACGATCTCCACCGCCCCCTTCGGGCCCATCACCGCGATCTCCGCCGTCGGCCAGGCGTAGTTGACGTCGCCGCGCAGGTGCTTGGAGCTCATGACGTCATAGGCCCCGCCGTAGGCCTTGCGGGTGATCACCGTCACCTTGGGCACGGTCGCCTCCGCATAGGCGAACAGCAGCTTGGCCCCGTGCTTGATGATGCCGCCGTATTCCTGCGCGGTTCCGGGCAGGAAACCGGGCACGTCGACGAAGGTGAGGATGGGGATGTTGAAACAGTCGCAAAAGCGCACGAACCGCGCCGCCTTGATGGAAGCGGCGATGTCCAGGCAGCCGGCGAGCACCATGGGCTGGTTGGCCACCACCCCCACCGTGCGGCCCTCGATGCGGCCGAAGCCGATGATGATGTTGCGCGCGTAATCGGGCTGCAGTTCGAAGAAATCCCCCTCGTCCACCACCTTCGTGACGAGTTCCTTCATATCGTAGGGTTTGTTGGGGTCGGCCGGCACCAGGCTGTCCAGGGACGGTTCCTCCCGCTCGGGATCGTCGAAACTCGGCCGCTCGGGCGGCGGCTCCCGGTTGTTGAGCGGCAGGAAGTCGAAGAAGCGGCGCACCTCGTGCAGGGCCTGGACGTCGTTGTCGAAGGCGAGGTCGGCCACCCCGGAGCGCTCGGTGTGGGTCGCCGCACCGCCGAGCTCCTCGTGGCTCACCTCCTCGTTGGTGACGGTCTTCACCACGTCGGGCCCGGTGACGAACATGTAGGAGGTGCCGCGCACCATGAAGATGAAGTCGGTCATCGCCGGGCTGTAGACGGCGCCGCCGGCGCAGGGGCCCATGACCAGGCTGATCTGGGGGATCACGCCCGAGGCGAGAACGTTGCGCTGGAACACCTCGGCGTAGCCGGCGAGCGAGGCGATGCCCTCCTGGATGCGGGCGCCCCCGGAATCGTTGATGCCGATCACCGGCGCCCCCACCCGCAGCGCACGGTCCATGACCTTGCAGATCTTCTCGGCGTGGGCTTCCGAGAGGGAGCCGCCGAACACCGTGAAGTCCTGGCTGAACACGAACACCAGACGCCCGTTGATGGTGCCCTGGCCGCACACCACCCCGTCGCCGGGAATCCGCTGCGCATCCATGCCGAAGTCGGTGCAGCGGTGTTCGACGAACATGTCCACTTCTTCGAAGGAGCCGGGATCGAGCAGCAGTTCGATGCGCTCGCGCGCGGTCAGTTTGCCGCGCCGGTGCTGGGCCTGGATGCGACGTTCACCGCCGCCCTGGCGGGCGGCCCGACGCTTGGCCTCAAGCTGGTCCAGAATCTCCTGCACGGTGCCGCAACCCCGCATCGTCCGGGCGGCTGCCTAGCAGCTGGGCGCCGCTCCGCAAAGGGGGCGCCTGCGGCCTCCTGACCGCTCCCCTCGCCCGCCTTCAGGCGCTAGCACCCCCGTGGTGCCGACGGAGCCGATCCATGCCGCTTCCGCAAGCCTTCGAGGGACGCCTGCGTCTTCCCGCGGTGGCCGCGCCGCTGTTCCTCATCTCCGATCCCGAGCTGGTGACGGCCTGCTGTCGCGCCGGCATCGTCGGCACCTTTCCCGCCCTCAATGCCCGGACCACGGCCGAGTTCGAGGCCTGGCTCGCGGCCATCTCCGAGCAGCTTGCGGGCGAGCGCGAGGCGGCGCCCTTCGGGGTCAATCTCATCGTCCATCGCAGCAACCGCCGGCTCGATGCGGATCTGGAGGTGCTGCTCCGCCATCCAGTACCTTTGGTGATCACCTCCCTGGGTGCGGTGAGCGACCTGGTGGCGGAGCTCAGGGCGAGGGGCACGGTGGTCTTCCACGATGTCGCCACCGTGCGCCACATCGAGAAGGCGGCCGCAGCCGGGGTGGACGGTCTGGTGCTGGTGTGCGCCGGCGCCGGGGGACATGCGGGGCGGCTCAATCCCTTCGCCTTCATCGCCGAGGCGCGGCGCCGGTTTTCGGGCACCCTGGTGCTGGCCGGCGCCCTTTCCACCGGACGCGACCTCTTGGCGGCGCGCCTGCTCGGGGCCGACCTCGCCTATCTCGGCACCCGCATGATCGCCACCCGGGAAAGCCGGGCCCCCGACGCCTACAAGCGCATGCTGGTGGCGGCCACGGCCGACGACGTCGTCTACACCGACGCCGTCTCCGGCATTCCCGCGAACTTTCTCAAGGAAAGCCTCCAACGCGCCGGGATCGATCCCGCGGCCGGCCCCCAGGGCTCGATCGCCCGGGATCTGGATTCGGGAAGCTTCAAGGCATGGCGGGACATCTGGTCGGCGGGCCAGGGGGTGGCGGCGATTCACGATCTGCCCACGGTCGCCGAACTGGTCGGCCGGCTCGAGCGCGAATGGCGGGAGGCCCGGGCCGAGCTCCGGCACCTCTAGCGGCTGTCCGTGCCCGGGACGAGCCCGCGCAGGAACAGCGCCCCCTCCGAGATCGCCCGCTCCGCCTTGCTCACCATGCGGGAGAGGTGCAGAAACCCGTGCAACACCCCGTCGTACCTGCGCCAGACCACGGGCTTGCCGATCTCCTCGAGGATGGCGACGAGGGCGCGGCTGTCGTCGTGGAGCGGGTCCATGGTCGGGGCGAGCACGAAACAGGGCGGCACTTCGGACAGATCCGCCGCCAAGAGGTCGAAGCGGGGATCGGACGCCGCCTCCGGCGAGGGCAGATAACAGCCGTGATACACGCCCATCCGCTCCACCGTGAGGCCCACATCCCCATGGCCCCACAGCCGCTGCGCGGCGCTGTCCCGAAGCCCATATACGCCATAATAGAGCAAAAGGCCCACAAGGGGCAGCTCGTCCCTGCGGCTGAAGGCGGCGGTCGCAAGCGCCAGGTTGGCGCCCGCCGAATCCCCGCCGAGCGCGAGCCTGCGTTCCCGAAGTCCGAACAGCTCGAGGAGTTCGGGCACAAGGGCTCGAAGCTGCCGCAACTGGCGCGGGAACTTCACCTCCGGCGCCAGCGCGTAGTCCACCCCGATCACCGCAAAGCCGCCCTTTTGCGCGTGCAAGCGCATGATGCGGTCGTGGGTGTCGATGGAGCCGACGGTGAAACCGCCGCCGTGGAGGTAGACCAGCACCACGGGACAGCTGACCGCCTCGGGTTCGTAGAGACGAAGTCGGGTGGGAAGCCCGTCCGCTTCCACGACCCGCTCCTCCACCCGGCCCATCGCCACCACCGGCTCGTTCCAGTAGCGTCGCTCGAAGGCATACGCCTCTCGCATCGCCGCGACATCCCCGAGCCGGACCGGACCGAAGGCGCTGAGCCGCTCCTCGCTCACCGCGAGCGCCGCCCGCGCCTCGGGGTCCAGGCGCCGGCGCAGATCCATCCGATGCCGCATGACCACCTCCCCTCGCCTCGACGGCCCGGCCCCGGCCCTAAGGAGACGGGCCCGAGGATCTAACGCCGACCGCCGGCCGGCGTCCACACCCGCGGTTCGGTTAACCGATTGTTGAGGTTTGTGGGGTAGGGAGGAGAGGACGGCGGAGGCACGAGCCATGACCCCGAGCCCGCTGCATCCGGCCCGCTACGCCCGGCGGGGTGTGCTGTTGCCGGTCATCACCCCCGCCCTGATCGGCTGCCGCCTGCGCCTCGGGCACGACGGCGGGCCCGAGCTCCTGGTCCCGCACACCGCCGGCCGTTCCTACTACGTGCTGGCCGCGCGGGCCCTGCACGAGTTCTGCACCCCGGCGCTCCACGATGCGGTGTTGGTGGAGCGGCTCACCCGCCTGGAGACCGTTGATCCCGCCGCGGTGCGGGCGGTGGCGCGACAGGTGGTACGCACCGGCGTGGCCGGCCTCGAGGTCGCACGGGCCGCCATCAAGGCCGAGGAAGACGGCCGCCGCAGGCGGCTGGCGCTCGAACTTGCGCTGGCCGAGCGCATCGCGCGGGCCCCGCCCAACGGTGATTCGCAGCGGCCTGTGCCGGGGGGTGACCATGTCCCTGCGCCCGGCCGCTCGGACGAAGCGGGCCGCCTCATCCGCGAGCTGGCGACCATGCTGGGGGAATTCGGCTTCGACAGCGCGCCTTGGGATCGTTCCTGGCCGCCCGTGGTGCCGCGCATGGAGGGCCTGGCCGCTCAGC
>JALSGW010000109.1 GCA_026982585.1 Alphaproteobacteria bacterium
CCCAAAGGCCTCGCCATGTTAGCGCGGGAAGCCGTTCCCGCCGCGAGATCGGGCAGCAGTTCCGCAGCACAAGGTCGAGGTCATGCACATCATCGGCGCCGGCACCACCGGATCGAAACCCCAGAACGACGATGTCGTCCGCGAGACCAATCTCGAGAGCTTCGCGCGCGACGTGCTCTACGCCTCCCAGGAGGTTCCGGTCCTGGTGGACTTCTGGGCGCCTTGGTGCGGTCCCTGCAAGCAGCTGACGCCGATTCTCGAGAAGGTGGTGCGCGCGGCGAGGGGCCGGGTGCGGCTCGTGAAGGTCAACGTCGACGAGAATCCGGAGCTGGCCCAGCAGTTCCGCATCCAGTCCATCCCCACCGTGTACGCCTTCCTCGCTGGCCAGCCGGTGGCGGGATTCGCCGGCGCCCAGCCGGAGAGCCAGGTTCGGGCGCTGGTGGAGCGGCTGATCGGCGGCCCGCTCGCGGCCGACGTGGAAGAGGAGCTCAAGCGGGGCCAGCAGGCCCTTGCCGAGGGCCGGGCCGATCGGGCGCTCGAGGCCTTCTCCCGGGTTTTGGAGGTGGAGCCGGAGCGGGGCGAGGCCTACGGTGGTCTGGTGCGGGCCCTGCTGGCCCTGGGCCGCACCGAGGAGGCGCGCCGGCGCCTCGACCAGGCTCCCCAGGCGGTGGCGTCGCACCCCGCCGTCTCGGGCGCACGGGCGGCCTTGGAGATCGCCCGCGAGGCGGGCGAGCTTCCTCCGGTCGAGGAGCTCGAGCGACGGATCACCGCCGACGGCGACGATTTCGAGGCCCGCTACCACCTGGCCACGCGCCTGTTCCTGCTGGGCCGGTTCGAGGAGGCGTTCGACCAGCTGCTCCACATCGTGCGGCGCGACCGCAGCTGGCGGGAGGACGGAGCGCGCAAGCGCCTGCTCGCCTTTTTCGAGGCCCTGGGGCCCACCCATCCCGCCACCCTGCAGGGACGTCGCAAGCTCTCATCCCTGCTGTTCGCCTAATCCGCCGACCTGCCACGGTGCAAGCCGGACTTGAGCTTTGCAGCCGCCATGGCATGTTGTGGAGCGCCCGTTGGATGGGCCCGATGGGGCGGGAGGGTGTGCATGAGCGAGAGCCAGTCGAAGGACGCCGGCATCGATCCGGAGCTGCTCCAGATCCTGGTCTGTCCCCTGACCAAACAACCGCTGCGTTATGATCGCGAGCGCAACGAACTGATCAGCGAGGCGGCCGGGCTCGCCTATCCGGTCCGCGACGGCATCCCCATCATGCTGCCCGAGGAGGCACGCAAGCTGGGCGAGGACGAACGCGTACCGGAGGCGGTGCGGCGCGAGGACGAACATGGATGACCCCCGGGAGCCCTGGCCGACCGAGATCCGGGTCTACCGCGCCGAAAAGCGCATCGAGATCGACTTCGACGACGGAAGCCGCTTCAGCATTCCCGCCGAGTTGCTGCGGGTGGAAAGCCCCTCCGCGGAGGTCCAGGGCCACAGCCCGAGCCAGAAGGTGACCGTGGCCGGCAAGCGGCAGGTGGGCATCGTCGCCCTCGAGCCGGTCGGCAACTACGCGGTCCGCATCGTCTTCGACGATGGCCACGACAGCGGCATCTACTCCTGGTCCTACCTCTACCGGCTCGGCCGCGACCAGGAGGCCCTGTGGGCCCGCTATCTCCGCGCCCTGGAAGAGCAGGGGCTCTCCCGCGATCCCTGAACGCCGGGAGGACGACCCGCCGATGACCAGCACCGCCGGGCTGGAGCGCTTTGGCGCCATCGACCTCGGCACCCATACCTGTTGCCTCGCCATCGCCGAGCTCGAGGGAGAGGGGATGCGCCTTTTGTACCGCGAACGGGCGGCGCCGCGGCTCGGCGAGGGTCTCGCGCATCGGGACCGTCTCGATCCCGCGGCGGCCGAACGCACCCTCGCGGTGCTCGACCGCTTCGCCCGCCTGCTGCGGGACCACCGGGTGAGCCGCGGCCGCTTCCTCGCCACCGAGGCCTGCCGGCGGGCGCGCGACGGCCGCGCCTTCCTTTCCCGGGTGCGGGAGCGCACCGGGCTTGCCTTCGAACTCATTCCCCCCGCGGAGGAAGCCCGGCTGGCCATGCTCTCGGTGCTGCCCCTGCTGGGCCCCGGCTTCGAGCGCACCCTGCTCGTCGACGTGGGCGGAGGCAGCATCGAGCTGGCGCTCGTCCGAAGCCGGGGCCGCACCGCAGACGCACAACCCTTCCGGGTGGTGTCTTTGCGGGTGGGCGTGGTGCTGCTGAGCGAGTTGCCCGGATCGGACCAGGAGCAGCTGCTTGAGGCGGAGCTGGGACGGATTCCGGCGGCCTTGCGGAGCGGCGGGGATTTGGGACTCGAAGTGATCGTGGTCTCCAACACGCTCCTCGAATGCGCCCGGCGGCTTCGGCAAGCGGGATCGGGCGGGGTGGAGTGTTCGGATCATCTGTGCCTCGAGGGGGCGGATCTGGAAGCCTCGACGGCGGCGCTGTCTGCCTCGCCTCAGCCGTGGCACGGATGCCGCGAGGACGGATGCGCCCGGCGGCTTTCAGCCGGCCTGCGCGTTTTGCGGGCGCTCGTTCTGGGTCTGCGACCGGCCAGGCTGGTGGTGGCCGACCGCGGCCTGCACGACGGCCAGCTGGTGGCCTTTTCCCGCTGCGCGCGTCAGATGCCCCGGGCGGGAAGCGGGTCGTGAGCCGTCGGGCGCGGACCGCCGCCCGGCTGTGGCGGGCGCAGCAGGAGCGCGATCCCTTCGTGCAGCGGGCGCGCCGGGAGGGGTTCCGGGCCCGTTCGGTCTACAAGCTCGAGGAGATCGACCGCCGTCTCCGGCTGCTGCGGCCGGGCCTGTTCGTGCTCGACCTCGGCGCCGCACCCGGAAGCTGGAGCCAGTATGCGGTGCGCCGGGGCTGCCGGGTGGTGGCGGTGGACCGGATTCCCATGGACCCGATCGAAGGGGTGGAGATCATCCAGGGCGAGGTGGGCGCGCCGGAGCTCGCCGATGCGCTCACAGAACGCTGGGGCCGGTGTTTCGATGTGGTGTTGAGCGACCTCGCACCGGCCACGAGCGGCCAGGCGGATCTCGACCGGCTGCGATCGGAGGCGCTCGTGGAGGAAGTGCTCGCGCTCTCCGAACGGCTGCTCAAACCGGGAGGGGATGTGCTCGTGAAACTGCTCAAGGGGGCGGAAGCCCACATCGCCCAGATCGCCCGCCCGCGTTTCGACCGCATCCGCCACCTCAGGCCCAAGGCCACCCGCAAACGGTCATCGGAACTCTACCTGCTGCTCACCGGCCTGCGGCCGGAGGCGGAGGCATAGGGTGGCGGCGTTGCGGCAGGGAGGGGGACTCAGGCTTCGAGCGCCCGCTTGCGCCGCTCGAATTCCTCGAGGTCGATCTCGCCGCGGGCGAACCGCTCCTCGAGGATGGCGAGCGCCTCGCGTCGCCTGCGCCCGCGCCCCGGCAGCACGTCCAATCCGCGCACGAGCCACACCACCCCCACAACGAGCAGCAGGATGAGCAAAAGCGAGAAGAGGGTGCCGAACACCATCCAGCCCCCTCCCATCATGGGATGTCCGTAGCCGAAACCACCGCCGGGATCCGCCAGCGCCAGCTTGCTTGCCAGCACCATTCCGCCACCCGCCGCGATCGCCGTGCGCATGCTTTCATCCCCAAAGCGCTCCGCTCCCCACATGGGGATGCCGGCGGGGCGATCAAGGCTGGGCGGGTGAGGCGATGCGTCCCGCGCTCCGCTGCCGGCTGCGCAGCCAAGCCTTTTCCGCCTCCACCAGGAGCAGGGCCGGCAGTCCGGCGGCAAGCGCGGCGAGCCAGCCGGCGGCGTCGGGAGGAGCGGTGCGGAACAGGGTCTGGAAGGGCGGCAGATAGGTGAAGAGCAGCTGGGCGAGGGCGACGAGAGCGATGGCCAGGAGGGCCGGCCGGGCGCCCCTGCGGGCGCTGTTCGCCCAGGCCGGTGCTTCGAAGCGCCGCACCGCGAGCAGATAGAACCCCTCCGCCGCCACCAGGGCGTGGACGGCGGCGGTGCGGGCCTCCTCCAGGGGAGCGCCCCGGCCTTGCAGCCAGGAAAACACGACGAAGGTGGAGATCAGACTCACCGTCCCCACCAGCACGGTGCGCCAGATCAGGAACGGAGAGAGCAAGGGCTCGTCCGGGGCGCGCGGCGGGCGCCGCATGACGTCGTCTTCCGGCGGCTCGAAGGCGATGGCGATGGCCAGGGTGACCGCCGTGATCATGTTGATCCAGAGGATCTGCACCGGC
>JALSGW010000110.1 GCA_026982585.1 Alphaproteobacteria bacterium
ACCACGTAGAACGCGGGACCCTCCTCGGGGTCCGCCGCCGGCAACAGCACCGAATCCGGCGGCAGGCGCCCGGCCAGCGCGTCCTGCACGCTGGTCTCGAGATCCACCATCTGGAAGGTGAGCCGGGCGGTCTTGCCGAGCAGCCGTTTCACCTTCTCCGGATCGCGCTCGCCCGGCACCTGGACCAGGATGCGGTTGTCGCCCTGCTGCTGGATGGTCGGCTCCCGGGTGCCGAGCTCGTCGATGCGCCGGCGCACCACCTCGAGCGACTGTTCCACCGCCATCCGCCGCACGAATTCGCGGCCGTGGTCGCTGAAGCGGATGGTCCCCCGGCCCGAGGCATCGATGGCGATCTCATACTCCCGGTCCTGGGCCAGCAGCGCCCCGGGCGCCTGCAGCGGGGGGTTGATCTCCTGCAAGCGCTCGAGGGCGCGCTCCCGCTGGGCGGGATCGGTGAGGGTGAAGACCAGCGCGTCGCCCCGCACCCCGAGACCGCGATAGCCGATGCGGGCGGTGCGCAACACCCGCCGCACCTCGCTCACCAGGTTCTGGAGGCGCTCGCGCATCAGCTCCTCCACCTCCACCTCCAAGAGCAGATGCGATCCGCCCTGGAGGTCGAGGCCCAGCACGATCTGCCGCTTGGGGAGCCAGTCCGGCAGGTTGCGCAGGGTCTGCTCGCTGAACAGATTGGGGAGGCTGAAGGCCAGCCCCGACAGCAACACCACCGCGATGACGAGCACGCGCCAGCGGCTTACGGGGCCCATCGGCGCCCCACCTATTTCTTCTCGCCGGCGCGCGGGAACAACCGTGCGAACAGGCCGCCGCCCGCGGCCGAGGCCTGCGCCTGCCCCGGCTGTTCCTTGGCCGCCTGGGCCTTGGATTTGCCGAGCACGTCGGAGATGGTCTGCTTGACCACCTTCACCTGCACCCCCGGCGCGATCTCCACCTGCACCGTGTTCTCGAGCGCCTCCACCTTGGTGATCTTGCCGACGATGCCGCCGCCGGTCACCACCGTGTCCCCCTTCTTGAGGCTCTCGATCATCTGCTGATGCTCGCGCATCTTCTTCTGTTGGGGACGGATCAACAGAAAATAGAAGACAGCGAAGATCAGGATGAGCGGCAGCAACGTAATGAAGAAGTCACCACCGCCACCGCCCGCGGCCTGGGCATAGGCTGGAGTAATCCACATCGCGTCCTCGAAGCCGTTGGTGACCGGAGCCGCCTGCGACTATAGTGCCGCCGTCCTGCTTGGCAACTCGCCGCAACCCGGACCGATCATCGTTCCCGATAGTGGTAGCCGTAACAGCGGGTGAAGCGGAAACCCGCGAACAGCCGCTCGCTGGCTTCGTTGCCCTCCTCGATCTTGGTGATCGCCTCCCGTGCGCCCATCGCCTTCGCCCATCCCAAGAGCCGCGCCACCACCGATTTGCCGTAGCCGCGGCCGCGGTAAGGATATTGGGTGTGGAGGCTGTGCAGCACCGCGATCTCCTCCACCACCACACAGGCGCCGCCGGCCACCGGCTCCGGCCCCTCGAACAGCACCGCGAGTCCCAGGGGACGGCGGATGCGCTCGAACACCGCCGCCCGCTCCGCCCGCAGCTGCTCGTCCCACTGGGGATCGGCGATCGCCTGCATGACCGCGGTGCGCGGCCGCGTCTCGATCTCCACCGACACATCGGCAGGCGGCAGCTCGTTCAGATCCCGCCAGTACACCCCGGTCGGACTCTTGCGCCGGTAGCCGCGCTCTTCGAGGAAGCGATCGAGCTCGGGGGGGCGCACCCCGTCCGTGAGCTGGAAGCAGGCGAGATGTTCGCGCTGGGCGTACCAGGCCTCCACCCGGCCGACCGCCCGCTCCAGGTCCGCACCCTCCTCGAAGGCCAGCGTCTGCACCGAGTTGAGGCGTCGGCTCGAGGCGCCGCCGAAGCGCAGGATCCAGCCGCACACATAGGCGGTCTCGCGCGGCGGCCAGGCCCACAGATGGGCGTGTTCGAAACGTTGAATGCGTTGCTGAAGGCTCTCCGACATGACCTGCGAAATATCACCGATCCGGCCCCCGCCAAGGGGCCCTGCCCCATCTCCGCTCAATGTCGAAAATGACGGACACCCGTAAACAACATCGCCATGCCCGCCTCCTCGGCGGCCCGGATGACCTCCGGGTCGCGGCGGCTGCCTCCCGGCTGCACCACCGCCCGCACCCCCGCCCGGGCCGCCTCCTCGATGCCGTCGGCAAAGGGAAAGAAGGCGTCCGAAGCCAGCACCGACGCGTTCGCGCCGAGACCGCGCCGCGCCTTGTCGATGGCAAGCCGCACCGCATCGACCCGGCTCATCTGGCCGGCGCCGATGCCCACCGTCTGCCCGCCCCGCGCGAGCACGATGGCGTTGGAGCGGACATGCTTGCACACCCGCCAGGCGAACAGCAGATCGCGCATTTCCTCCGCATCCGGCCGCCTGCGGGTGACCGGCTGCAGCCGCTCCGCATCGATCCGCCCCAGGTCCGGGTCCTGTACCAACAGCCCGCCGGAGATGCTGCGCAGCTCCGGTGCGGGCGGACGGTCCAAAGCCGGCAGCTCGGCGGCGAGGAGCCTCAGCCCCTTGCGCGCGGCGAGGCGGGTGCGGGCCGCGCTGCTGAAGTCCGGCGCCACCACCACCTCGAGAAACCGCTCCGCGAGCGCTTCTGCGAGCGCCCCGTCCACCGGCCGGTTGAAGGCGGCGATGCCGCCATAGGCGCTCACCGGATCACAGGCCAGCGCGGCCTGCCAGGCCTCCACCGGCTCGTCCCGCTCCGCCACACCACAGGGATTGTGGTGCTTGACGATCACCGCGGCCGGCCGGTCGAACTCCCAAACCAGCCCAAGCGCGCTGTCCGCGTCCAGCAGATTGTTGTAGCTCAGCTCCCGGCCCTGCAACTGGCGGGCGTTCGCGACCCCGCCCTCTTGCTCCGGCAGGCGGTAGAGGGCGGCCCGCTGGTGGGGATTCTCGCCGTAGCGCAATCGTCGCACACGGGGTGCCGCGATCACCAGCCAGTTCGGGCAAGGCTCGCCGCTTTCGGCCTCCATCCAGCGCGCGATGGCCGCATCATACCGGGCGGTGCGGGCGAACGCCTTGGCGGCGAGGCTGCGGCGCAGGGCGCGGTCGGTCCCGCCCTTGGCCTCGATCGCCTGCAGCACCCGGTCGTAGTCGTCCGGATCCACCACCACCGTAACGAAGGCGTGGTTCTTGGCGGCGGCCCGGATCATCGCCGGCCCGCCCACGTCGATCTGCTCGATGCAGGCATCCCATCCGGCCCCCGCGGCCGCCGCCTGCTCGAAGGGATAGAGCTGGACCACCAGGAGGTCGATGGGCGCGATGCCCCGGGCTTCGAGCTCGGCCAGCTGGTCTGGGCGGTCGCGGCGGGCGAGCAGGGCCGCGTGCACCGCCGGGTGCAGGCTCTTGACGCGCCCCTCGAGCAATTCCGGCACGCCGGTGAGCTCCCCCACCTCGCGCACCGTAAGCCCTTGCTGGAGGAGCGTGCGCGCGGTGCCGCCGGTGGCCACCAGCTCCACCCCGAGCTCCACAAGCCGCCGCGCAAAGGCGATCAGCCCCCGTTTGTCCGACACCGACAGCAGGGCGCGCCGTACCGGTACGACGTCCATCATCCGCTCCCTTCATCCTGCCGCCTTGAGACGGGCGAGGAAGAAACCGTCCATGCCGCCTTGCTCGGCAAGGCCCGAGGGCAGCGTGCGCACCTCCCCGAGCGGGCTCAACCGGCCGGGCAGCCCGCGAAGTTCCTCGCTCCGGATGGGATCCCGCACGAGCTCCGGACGCCGGGCCAACAGCCGGGCGATCCGCTCCTCCCCCTCCTCGGGCTCCAGCGAGCACACCGCATAGACCAGCCGCCCGCCAGGGGCGAGGCGGTCTGCGGCGCTGTCGAGAAGCTGGTCCTGAAGCGCCGCCAGGCGCAAAAGATCGTCCTCCCGCTTGGTCCAGGGGATGTCGGGATGGCGGCGGATGGTGCCGGTGGCGCTGCAGGGCGCATCCAGCAACACCAACGGCCAGCGTTGATCGCTTGGAAACGCCCGCACATCCGCCACCACCACCTCGGCCTCGAGCCCAAGCCGCGCGAGATTGGCCCGCAACACCGCCGCCCGGCGCGGCGAGCGGTCCACCGCCAGAACCCGAGCACCGGCGCAGGCGAGCTGGAAGGTCTTGCCGCCCGGCGCGGCGCAGAGATCCAAGACCGGCTCGCC
>JALSGW010000111.1 GCA_026982585.1 Alphaproteobacteria bacterium
GACCGCCGCCGCACCGGACGGCATCCTGGAGGCGGTGCGGCTCACCAAGACCTTCGACGGCCGCAAGGTCCTGAACGAGGTGAGCATCGTCGTCCATCCCGGTGAGGCGGTCGGCCTGCTCGGTCCGAACGGGGCCGGCAAGACCACCACCTTCTACATCGTCACCGGCCTGATGCGGCCGGATCGCGGTCAGGTGCGGCTCGATGGCACCGACATCACGGCCCTGCCCATGCATCGCCGCGCCCGGCTCGGTCTCGGTTACCTGCCGCAGGAGGCCTCGGTGTTCCGGGGGCTGACGGTGGAGGACAATCTCCGCGCGGTGGCCGAGCTGGTGGCGTCGCGTGGCGACCGGGTGCAGGAGATTGTCGAACAGCTGCTTGTAGACTTCGCGCTGGTCGAGCTGCGCCGGGTGGTGGCGGCGCGGCTGTCCGGCGGCGAGCGGCGACGGGTGGAGATCGCCCGGGCGCTTGCCACCGCTCCCCGTTTTCTCCTGCTCGACGAACCCCTGGCCGGTATCGACCCCATCCAGGTGAACGAGCTGCGCCGCTTGATCGCCCACCTCAAGGACCGCGGACTCGGCGTGCTGATCACCGACCACAACGTCCGCGATGCGTTCGAGATCATCGATCGCGCCTACATCCTGCACGAGGGTCGGGTGCTGCGGGAAGGCTCGCCGGAGCGCATCATCGCCGATCCGCTCGTGCAGCAGGTCTATCTCGGCAAGAATTTCCGGCGGTGAGCGCCATGGCCATCGCGCTCGGCGTCGAACTCAAACCCACCCAGGCGCTGGTCCTCACCCCCCAACTGCGCCAGGCGATCCAGCTCCTGCAGCTGCCCGCGGTGGAGCTGGAGGCGTTGCTGCGCCGGGAGGCGTGCGAGAACCCGTTTCTGCGCGTGGACGATCCGCCGGACCGGGTGCCGTCCCCGGCGGGCGGCTGGGCCGAGCGAGGTGCCTCGATCCCGGCCGACATGCGGCTCGTGGTGCGCCGTCTGCAGCCCGACCCGGCCCGGGAGCCGCCGCCGCAGGAGGCGCGCCTGCGCCAGCCGATCGGGCTGCGGGATTCCCTTCGCCAGCAGATCGGCGCCGCGGTCCGGGACCCGGCGCTGCGCACCCTCGCCCTGGCCCTGGTCGAGTTGGTGGACGAGGACGGCTATCTCCGCGAACCGGACGAGGAGCTCGCGCGGCTGCTTGGTGCGACGGCGGAGTCGGTGCAGGCGGCCCGGGCGATGCTCCAGGCCTGCGAACCCACCGGCGTCGGCGCCCGGGATCTGGCCGAATGCCTGGCGCTGCAGCTGGCCGAGCGCGGCCGGCTCGATTCCCCGATGCGGTGCCTGCTCGGCCATCTCGAGCTGGTGGCCCGCGGCGAGCTCGGACGCCTCGAGCGCATGCTGGGTATCGCGCGCCCCGAGCTCGAATCCCGGATCGCCGAGCTGCGCCGGCTCGACCCCCGCCCGGGCGCCAGCCTCGGCGAGAGCGAGCCGGTCGCCCTGGTGCCGGATCTCCTGGTGGAACGGGGCCCACACGGCCGCTGGCGGGTGGCCATCAACGAAAAGGCGCTGCCCAAGGTGATGGTGGACCGAGAGTGGTGGGCCGAGCTCGCGAGCAGCAAGCTCGAGCGGGAAGTGCGCCGCTATGTGAGCGAGCGGGTGCAGGCGGCCAACTGGCTCGTGCGGGCGCTCGAGCAGCGCAGCCGCACCCTTCTGCGGGTGGCGGTGGAGGCCTTTCGCAGGCAGCGCCGCTTTCTCGACGAGGGCCCCCGCGGGCTGCGCCCCCTCACCCTGAGGGACATCGCCCGACGCCTCGAGCTCCACGAGAGCACGGTGAGCCGCGCGGTGGCGGGTAAGTACGTGGCCACGCCCCACGGCACCTTCGCCTTCAAATACTTCTTTACGAGCGAGCTCGCCGCGGTGGGCGGCGGCGAGAGCCACAGCGCCGAGGCGGTGCGGTTGCGAATCCGCGAGCTGATCGCCGGCGAACACCCGGCCCGTCCCCTGTCGGACGAGCACATCGCCCGCAGGCTTCAGGAGGAGGGAATCGCCATCGCCCGCCGCACGGTGGCCAAGTACCGGGAGGCGCTCGGCATCCCCGCATCCAGCCAAAGACGGCGTATCAAGGCGCTTCGGACCGCGATGCGGTCCGCCTGAGCGGACTGTTCAGCCCGCCGCGATTCCCCGCAGCCGAGCCATGAGGAGAACGCGGCCCCAGGTTCGCCCGAGGCCTTGCCGCCGCCGCGCCTCGGGGTATGAAAGGGGCGAATCCGCCGCGACTCCGGTCCACAGGTGCCGTTCCTTTCGGCACCGATCGGCACCGGGGCGGGGGCGGGAAAGGGCGGCAGCGAGCTTTGGCGCGGATACCGAGTTGTGGCCCGAAGGCGGCGGCCGGTGGCCCGCCTTCGGCCGTGCGGGCGCAGCCGCGGTGAAGGGGTGGAACACCGTCTCGGGAGAGCGGACATGGGCGCGCGTGTGGCAGCAACACTTCTCGCCTTGCTGGCCTTCTCGGTCCAGCTCCCGGTGCGGGCGCAGGAGGTGCGGATCGGCGAGATCAACTCCTATGCCCGGCTGCCGGCGTTTCTCGAACCCTACCGCAAGGGCTGGACGCTGGTGGTGGAGGAGGTGAACGCCCGGGGCGGCGTGCGCGGCCGGGAGCTGGTGGTGATCGCCCGCGATGACGGCGGCAAGCCGGCCAATGCGGTTCGGATCGCCGAGGAGCTGGTCTATGGCGACGAAGTGCTGATGCTGGCCGGCACCTTCTTCTCCCACGTGGGCCTGGCGGTGGCGGATTTCGCGCGCCAGAACCGAGTGCTGTTCCTCGCCGCCGAACCGCTCACCGACGCCCTGGTGTGGTCGCGGGGCAACCGGTACACCTTCCGCCTGCGCCCCTCCACCTCCATGCAGGCGGCGATGCTCGCGCGCGAGGCGGCGAAACTGCCGGCCCGGCGCTGGGCCACCATCGCCCCCAACTACGCCTACGGCAAGGACGCGGTGGCGGCCTTCCGACGCCATCTGGAAGCCCTCAGGCCGGACGTGGAGTGGGTGGCGGAACAGTGGCCGCCTCTGTTCAAGATCGACGCCGGAGCCACGGTGCGCGCGCTGGAGGCCGCCGATCCCGAGGCCATCTTCAACGTCACCTTCAGCGCCGATCTCGCCGAGTTCGTGCGCGAGGGCCGGCTGCGCGGACTGTTCCAGGATCGCGCCGTGGTGTCGCTGTTGACGGGCGAGCCCGAATATCTCGAGCCGCTCGGGGCGGAGGCGCCGGAGGGCTGGATCGTCACCGGCTATCCCTGGTACGCCATCGACACCCCCGCGCACCGGGCGTTCCGGGAGGCCTACGAACGCCGCTGGGGCGAGCCGCCGCGGCTGGGCTCGCTCGTGGGCTATATGACCATGCTCACCATCGTCGCCCTGCTCGAGCGGGCGCCGGATTGGGACACCGAGACCCTGGTGGAGACCCTGAAGGGACTGGAGCTGGACACGCCGGTGGGCCGGATCCGCTACCGCGCCGCGGACCACCAGTCCACCATGGGGGCCTGGGTGGGCCGCACGGCGGTGGTCGACGGACGACCGGTGATGGTGGACTGGTACTACGCCGACGGCGCGGACTATCTGCCCTCTGAGGACGAGGCGCGGGCGCTGCGGCCGTCCGACTGATCGCCGCTCCCGCGACCACCCCCACCGCGTCCCGGCAAGCGCCCGGCGATGGCCTTCTATCTGGCCCAGTTCCTCACCGGGCTCGCCTCGGCGAGTTCGCTGTTCCTCATCGCAGCCGGCCTCACCGTCATCTTCGGCGTGACCCGGATCGTCAACTTCGCCCACGGCTCCTTCTTCATGATGGGCGCCTATCTCGCCTGGTGGTTCACGACCGCCCTCGCCGATACCGCGCTCGGCTTCTGGACCGCGGTGCTGCTCGCCGCGCTTTGCGTGGGGCTGTTGGGGGTGGCCGTGGAGACGCTGCTGTTGCGGCGGATCTACCGCGCCCCGGAGCTGTTCCAGCTGCTGCTCACCTTCGGCGTGGTGCTGGTGATCCAGGACCTCGCCCTGTTGCTGTTCGGTCCGGAGGACGTGGTGGGACCGCGGCCGCCCGGGCTGGACGGCACCGTGGTGCTGTTGGGCGAGCGCATCCCCTCTTATGATCTGTTCCTGGTGGCGGCCGGGCCGCTCGTGCTGGGCGCCGTCTGGTGGCTGTTGTACCGCACCCGCTTCGGCGTGCTGGTGCGGGCCGCC
>JALSGW010000112.1 GCA_026982585.1 Alphaproteobacteria bacterium
CGCATGGCGGTCACCAGCCCCTCGGGCGGCAGGCCCATGAAGGCGGGGTCGATCCCGCCCACCAGCACCACCGGCCATTCCACGAGCCCCGCAAGCTCCGCCAGGAGTTCCTCGTCCTCCTCCGGACGAAGACCCAAAGGCGTAAGGGCGGCACGGGCCTGTTCAACGATGTGACGTTTGCGCTCCGCCCCGTCCAGGATCACGAAGGCCCGGCGAAGGCGTTCCCGGTAGTCGGCGAAGCCGGCGACCCGGATCGGATCCGGGGCGTGGAAGCGGTGGCCGAAGGTGCGATCGCCTCCCACAAGCCCGCCCACCCGCACCGGTACCGGCTCCCCGTCGAGAAGACACAGCACCGCGTGCAGGGGCCGCACCCAACGCATCTCGCCGGCACCCCAGCGCATCGACTTGGGCCAGGGAAAGCGCGCGATCAGCTCCGGCAGCAGGTCCAGCAGCACCTCCCGGCACGGCCGTCCCGGCTCGTGGACGACGGCGTAGAGAAAGCGCCCGCGCCGCTCCTCCCGCTCCTCGAGCCGATAGTTCAATCCCTCGAGGCTTCTGAGGAATCCCTGCCGCGCCCGCTCCGGCGCATCCGCCCTGGGCCCGCGCCGCTCCACCGCCCGGTCCCGCTGCCGGGAGGCGAGTCCCTCGACCACCGCCACAAGCCGCCTCGGGGTGGCGAAACTCCTGATGGCCTCGAAGTCGAGCGCCCGCTCCGCGAGTTCCCGCCCGAGCCGCCGGGCGAGCTCCCGGCGCGCCTCTTCCTGCATGTGCGCCGGGATCTCCTCCGAAAACAATTCGAGGAGCAGTTCGCTCACGCGCCCTCTCCAGCGCCCGCGCGGCTCGCGAGCCAAGCCTCGGCGCAGGCCCGGGCGAGCGCCCGCACCCGCGCGATGTAGGCCTGGCGCTCCACCGGGCTGATCACGCCGCGGGCGTCGAGAAGGTTGAACAGATGGCTCGCCTTCAGGCACTGGTCGTAGGCGGGCAGCACCAGCCCCTGGTCGAGCACCTGCCGGCACTCCCGCTCGGCGTCGGCGAAGTGCCGCATGAGCATGTCGGTGTCGGCGACCTCGAAATTGTAGCGCGAATATTCCCGCTCCGCCTGCAGAAACACGTCGCCGTAGGTCACGCCGGCACCGTTCCAGTCGAGCTCGAACACGTTCTCCACCCCCTGCACGTACATGGCAAGGCGTTCGAGCCCGTAGGTGAGCTCCCCGCTCACCGGACGACAATCGATGCCGCCCACCTGCTGGAAATAGGTGAACTGGGAGATCTCCATGCCGTCGCACCACACCTCCCAGCCGAGCCCCCAGGCGCCGAGGGTGGGGCTCTCCCAATCGTCCTCCACGAACCGGATGTCGTGCAGAAGGGGATCGATGCCGAGGGCGTAGAGGCTTTGCAGATAGAGTTCCTGGATGTCCTCGGGCGAGGGTTTGAGCAGCACCTGGAACTGGTAGTAGTGCTGCAGGCGGTTGGGGTTCTCGCCGTAGCGGCCGTCGGTGGGGCGGCGGGAGGGCTGGACGTAGGCCACCTTCCAGGGCTCCGGTCCGAGCGCCCGCAGGGTGGTGGCGGGATGGAAGGTGCCCGCGCCCACCTCAAGGTCGTAGGGTTGCAGGATGACGCATCCCTGTGCCGCCCAGTAGTGCTGCAGCCGCAACACCAGCTCCTGGAAGGAGCGCGGCGGCTCGGTGGCGCCGGTCGCGTCTGCCGAGGGTGTCGGGTTCATGGCCGCTCGTGCTGCGGTGCGGCAAGGCTATAAAAGCGCCGCCGGCCGCGGTCAAGCCGACCGCGGCGGCTTGGCCCCGGCACCGAGCGGTCCGCAGCTGTGGCAGCTGCTCCCGCGCGGCAGATAGGTGCCGCAACCCGGGCAGGGCTCGAGCTCCAGGCTAACCGTGCGGCGGGCCTGCGGCCGCCTGCGCAGCGCCCGCTCCGCCCGGCGCTGCTGCAGGTCCTGGACCCAGCGGAAGCCGCGCCAGACCGCGGCGATCACCAGCAGGGTGAAGAGGATCTTGCCGAACGACAGGCCGAACATGCCACTGCCCCGCTCGGGTCCAACTTAGCGGACCCGGTGCGAAAGGCAATCCGGCGGGCGGGCGCCCCCTGTCCGCTACCAGGGCATCTCCTTGGGCCGCACGTCGAACCAGCCTGCGGCGATGATCCAGTCGATGCCCCAGGTGGCGCCGTAGGCCAACACCAGCGCCACCAGCGCCTTGGCCCACAGATAGGGGCGCTCCGGCGCGCTCGGCATGTGGCCCGGCTCGGGATGCTCCGGCGGACGCACGCCGAAGGGCAGGGTCATGAAGAAGATGAGCCAGAACACGATGAAGAAGGTGGCCCAGAAGACGGCGCCGCTCATCGCTGCTCGAGCTCGATCAGGGTTCCGAATCCGTCCTTGGGATGGAGGAACAGCACCGGCTTGCCGTGGGCGCCGATCTTCGGCTCGCCGTCGCCCAGCACCCGAAGCCCCTGTGCCCGCAGCCGGTCGCGGGCGGCGAGGATGTCGTCGACCTCGAAACAGAGGTGATGGATCCCCCCCTCGGGATGGCGTTCGAGGAACCTCCGGATCGGCGAGCGGTCGCCCAGCACGCCGAGCAGTTCCACCTTGGTGTTTGCGAGCGCGACGAAGACCGTGCGCACGCCGTGTTCCGGCTGGTCCTCGATCTCCGACACCCGAGCGCCCAGCACGTCGCGGTAAAAGGCCCGCGCCCGTTCCAGATCCGGCACCGCGATGGCCACGTGGTTGAGCCGTTCGATCATCGCATCGCTCCTCCGCCCTCCTCCTCCAAAGGCTCCAGCACCTCCGGGGTGAGCCGGGTGATCTGGACGTCGATGATGGGGCGCTTGCTGCGCGAGAAGGCGAAAAACTGCCGCACCGCCACCCGCACCGTCTCCCGCACCCGCTCGTCGTCCAGCACCACCTCGTCCTCGAGCGCCTCCACCGCCCCGGTGACGGCCTGAGAGAGCTCCTCCTCGAGCTCCGCGAACCGGCCCGGCTCCACCGCTCCGACATTGGCCACCTTGGGCGGGGCCAGCACGCTGCCGTAGGAATCCAACACCAGGCTGACGAACAGGCTGCCGTGGTGCATCGCCCGCCGGCGCGCCCGGAACAGGTCGGCGTCGGGAGGAAGCAGCTGTTCGTCCTCGAGCGCGAGGCGGCCGGTGGGCACCACGCCCGCCCGCGCGGGCGTGCCGGGCGCGATCCGCAGCCGCTCGCCGTTGCGCAAAAGCCACGCCTGCTCCACCCCGAGGCGGCGGGCGAGCCGCACGTGGGCGATCAGATGGCGGGGCTCGCCGTGGATGGGCACCGCGATCCTCGGCCGCACCCAGCGGTACATCTGTTCCATCTCCTCCTGGCACGGATGGCCGGAGACGTGGACGAAATGGTCCTCCTCGGTGATCACTTCGACCCCGCCGGCGATCAACTGGTTGTGCAGGGCGAAGAGGGTGCGTTCGTTGCCGGGGATGATCTTGGAGGAGAAGATCACCGTATCCCCCGGCTCGAGCCGCACCCGCGGGTGCTGACCGGCGGCGATGCGCACCAGGGCCGAACGCGGCTCCCCCTGGCTGCCGGTGACCAGCAGCAAAACCCGCTCCGGCGGCAGGGTGACGGCCGCGCTCTCGTCCCGCAAGGGCGGCATGTCCGCGAGATAGCCGCACTCCCGGGCGGCCTCCAGCATGCGCAGGATGGAGCGGCCCACCGCCACCACCTCGCGTCCGGCCGCCACCCCCGCGAGCGCGGCGCTCTCGAGCCGGGCCAGATTGGAGGCGAAGGTGGTCACCGCCACCCGCCCGCTGCGGGAGGCGATCAGCCGGGCGAGGCTCTCCCGCACCTCCGCCTCCGAGCCCGAGGTGCCGGGCACCATGACGTTGGTGCTGTCCGCCATCAATGCGAGCAGTCCCTGGTGTCCGAAGGCCTCGATCCCGGCCACGTCGGTGCGCGGGCCCACCAGGGGTGCGGGATCCAGCTTCCAGTCGCCGGTGTGCAGCAGCGCCCCGTAAGGGGTCTCGATGGCGAGGGCGTTGCTCTCCGGGATGGAATGGGTGACGTGCAGGAACCGGCAGCCGAAGGGGCCCACCGCGAACGCCTCGCCCGGCTGCACGACGCGGAGTTCCGGCACCGGGCGCTGCAGGTCCGCGAACTTGCGCCGCAGCACCGCGGCCGTGAAGGCGGTGCACCAGATCGGGCATGCGAGCCGATCGTACAGAAGCGGCACCGCCCCCAGATGGTCCTCGTGGGCGTGGGTGAGCACGAGGCCGTCGAGATCCGACCGCCGCTGGTCGAGGTGGCCGAGATCCGGGAACAACAGCTCCGCTCCCGGCAGCGTCTCGTCGGCGAATCCCACGCCGCAGTCGACCAGCATCAGCCGCCCGTCGAGCTCGTAGAGATAGCAGTTGAGACCGATTTCCTCGAGCCCGCCGAGCGCGGTGAAATAGAGACCCTCGCTCATGTGTTCCGCCCGCCGCCGTCCTCCGCTCCTCCCTGCCAGGCGAGATAGATGTGCAACAGCCCCGCCATGGTGAGGTCCGGATCCACATGCTCGATGACGGGACAGTGGCGCGCGAACAGACCCGCAAGGCCGCCGGTCGCCACCGTGCGCATGGGGCGGCCGAACTCCTCCCGGATGCGCGCCACGAGCCCCTCCACCAGTCCCACATAGCCCCAGAAGATGCCCGATTGCATGGCGGTGACGGTGTTGGTGCCGATCACCCGCTCGGGCGGCTCGACGGCGATGCGGGGCAGTTTGGCCGCTTGTCGGTGCAACGCCTCCAAGGACAGGTTGATGCCGGGGGCGATGGCGCCGCCGCAATACGCCCCGTCCCCGTCCACCACGTCGAAGGTGGTGGCGGTGCCGAAGTCCACGATGATCAACGGCGCTCCATAGCGGGCCTGGGCGCCCACGGCGTTGACCACCCGGTCCGCGCCCACCTCCCGCACGTGCGCCACCCGCAGCGGGATGGGATAGGCCAGGTCCTCGCCCACCACCAGCGCCTCGCAGGCGAAGAAGTCCCGGCTCATGGCCCGAAGCGGGAACACCGCCTGCGGCACCACGCTGGCGATCACCACCGCCTCCACCGCGCGATGCGACAGCCCTTTGAGGTTCATGAGCTGGATGAGCAGCGCCGCATACTCCTCCGCGGTGCGCTCGCGGTCGGTGGAAAGCCGCCATTGGCCGACCTGGTCCCGGCCCCGGTAGAGGGCGAAGACCGTATTGGTGTTGCCGACGTCCACCGCGAGCAGCATTGCGCCTCCAAACCCGAGGTGACGCGGTCCGTTATGCGCCGCCCGTCGGCGCACGCAAGCCTGCCGGAGAAAGCGGTCTTCGGGCGAAGAACAGTTCGCCCGCGAGAAAGCGGCGCAGGCGCCCGCCCACCTCGAGCAGCAACGCGCCCTCCTCGTCCACGCCGACCATGGTGCCGGCGACCGTCTCCGCTCCGGTGCGAAACGCGACCCGCGCGCCCACCCCGACGCTGGCCCGAAGCCATTCCTCCCGCTGGCCGCGAAATCCCTCCTCGAGCCAGCGGCGATAGCGCAGGAACAGGTTGTCGAGAAACGCCTCCGCCGCCGGTTCGGGCGGCAGCGCCAGCCCCATGTCGGCGAGCGCCGCGGCCGGCCGGTCGAGATCCGCGGGCGCGCGAGAGAGGTTCACCCCAAGCCCGAGCACGAGCCCCTCCTCGCCTCTATCCGCACCCGCCGCCTCCAGCAGCAGCCCGCCGAGCTTGGCGTCCCCGAGCATGAGATCGTTGGGCCATTTGAGGCGCACGGAAAGATCCGGAGCAAAGCGCAGCAGGCCGTCGCGGGCGGCGAGACCGGCGACCAGCGCCAGGCTTGCGCAACGCGCGAGGGGAAGCGGCGGGCGCAGCAGCACGGAGAGATGGAGGTTGCCGGGCGGCGAGCACCAGCGCCGTCCACCGCGCCCGCGCCCCGCACTCTGTCGCCCGGCCAGCACCGCGAGCCCCTCCGCACAACCCTCGCGGGCCCGCTCCAAGAGATGGGTGTTGGTGCTGGCCAGCTCCGGATAGCGCTCGAGCCGCCACGAGGTCGGCCGGCTCATGGCAACAGGGCTTCGGCGGCCAGTTGGGCGGTGTCCACGATCGGACCCGGCAGGAAAAGAAAGCCCACCACGAACACCGCCGAGGCGGCGGTGACCGCGTGCAGCTCCGGGCGCGGCAGGGGATCGAAGGGCTGGGCCGGCGCGTCGAAATACATGACCTTGACGATGCGCAGATAGTAGAAGGCCGCGACCACGCTGGTGAGCACGCCCACCACCGCGAGCCACACCAGCCCCGCCTCCACCGCCGCCAGGAACACGTAGAGCTTGCCGAAGAAGCCGGCGAGCGGCGGGATGCCGGCCATCGAGAACATGAACAACGCCATCGCGAGCGCCATCATCGGCTGGTGGCGGGAAAGCCCGGCGAGGTCCTCGATCTGTTCCACATAACGCCCGCCCCTGCGCATCATCAGGATGCAGCCGAAACAGCCCACCGTCATGATCACGTAGATGGCCATGAACACCAGCACCGCCTGCAGGCCCACCTGGTCCGCCGCCGCCACCCCGATCAGCGCATAGCCGACGTGCCCGATGGAGGAATAGGCCATCAGCCTTTTGATGTTGCGCTGGCCGATGGCGGCGAAGGCGCCGAGCAGCATCGAGGCCACCGCCACCAGCACGATCACCTGCTGCCACTCCGCGGCGGCCTCGGCGAAGGGGCCGAACAGCAGCCGCAGGGCCAGCGCCATGGCGGCGAGCTTGGGGGCGCCGGCGAGGAAGGCGGTGACCGGGGTGGGTGCTCCCTCGTACACGTCCGGCGTCCACATGTGGAAGGGTACGGCCGCGAGCTTGAAGGCCAGCCCGGCGATCAGGAAGATCAGCCCCACGAGCGCCCCGGTGGAGAGCCCGCGTTGGGCGGCCTCGGCGAGACCGGCGAAGGACAAGGTGCCGGCGAACCCGTAGACCAGCGAGGCACCGTAGAGCAACAGCCCCGAGGCCAGCGCACCGAGTACGAAATATTTGAGACCCGCCTCGCTCGCCCGCAGGCTGTCCCGGCGCGAGGCCGCGAGCACGTAAAGCGGCAGGCTCTGCAGCTCGAGCGCCATGTAGAGGGCGAGCAGACTGTTGGCGGACACCATCATCGCCATGCCGAGGGTGGCCAAGAGGGCAAGCAGCGGCCATTCGAAGCGTTCGAGCCGCAGATCCTGGAGGTAACCGGTGGCGATCAGAATGGTGCCGCCGGCGGTGACGAACAACAGCACCTTCACGAAGGCGGAAAAGCGGTCCACCACGAACTGGCCGAAGAAGGCCGTGCGGGCCTCGCCCCCCTGCGCCAGCACCAAAAAGGCGGCGACGAACAGCGCCAGCACCGCGAGCGCCGCCACCCAGCGCGCCGCCTGGCGCTCGAACAAGGTCCCGAACAGCAGCAACAGCAACGCAGCCAGGAACAGAAACGCCTCCGGCAGCACCACCGCCCAGTCCACCGCCCGCGCTCCCTCTCACCGTGACGCCAACTGCACCTGCACCTCCATGAGCCGCTCGCTCAGGCTGGCCACCGAAGCGGCGATCGGGGTGATGAAGAACTGGGGATAGAGCCCCATGAACAACACCAGCAGCACGAGCGGCGCAAAGGCGGCGATCTCGTTCGCCCTGAGGTCGCGGATCCCCCGCAGCGTCTCCTTGACCAAAGCCCCGAACACCACCCTCCGGTACAGCCAGAGCATGTAGGCGGCGCCGAGGATCATGCCGGTGGCCGCGAGCAGGGCCACCCAGCTGTTCTCCATGAACACCCCGACGATCACCAGGATCTCGCCGACAAATCCCGAGGTGCCCGGCAAGCCCGCCGAGGCCAGCATGAACAGCATGAACACCGCGGCATAGACCGGCATGCGCTCGGCAAGCCCGCCGTAGGCCGCAATCTCCCGGCTGTGGATGCGGTCGTACACCACCCCCACCACCAGGAACAGGGCGGCGGAGACGAACCCGTGGGAGATCATCTGTAACAGCCCGCCGGTGAGGCCGAGGGCATTGGGCGTGAAGATGCCGATGGTGACGATGCCCATGTGCGCCACCGAACTGTAGGCGATGAGCTTCTTCATGTCGCTCTGGGCGAGCGCCACCAGCGAGGTGTAGACGATCGCCACCACCGAGAGCGCGTAGATGAGCGGCGCGAAGAACAACGACGCCTCGGGCAGCATCGGCAGCGAGAAGCGCAGGAAACCGTAGCCGCCGATCTTGAGCAGCACCCCGGCCAGGATCACCGAGCCCGCCGTCGGCGCCTCCACATGGGCGTCCGGAAGCCAGGTGTGGAAGGGCCACATCGGCATCTTGACCGCGAAACTCGCGAACATGGCAAGCCACAGCCACAGCTGCAGCCCGGGATCGAAGTTCGCCCGCATGAGTTCGGGGATCTCGGTGGTGCCGGTCTCGAGGTACATGACGATCAGGGCCACCAGGAACAGCACCGACCCCACCAGGGTGTAGAGGAAGAACTTGAAGGCGGCGTAGATGCGGCGCGGTCCTCCCCAGATGCCGATGATCAGGTACATCGGGATCAGGATGCCCTCGAAGAACACGTAGAACAGCACGAGATCCAGCGCGGAGAACACCCCGACCAGCATCGTGCACATCACCAGGAAGGCGATCATGTACTCCTTGACCCGGCTGGTCACCGAATGCCAGGAGCCGACGATGCAGATCAGGGTGAGCAGGGTGGAGAGCAGGATGAACCAGAGCGAGATGCCGTCCACGCCCATGTAGTAGTTGATACCGAGGCCGGACAGCCACGGACTCTTCTCCACCAGCTGAAAGCCGGGGTCGGCGGGATCGAACTGCGCCCAGATCAACAGCGACAGCAGGAAGGTGACCAGCGCCGTCCACAGCGCCACGGCCCGGCTGTTCTGGGCCACCACCTCCTCCTCGCCGCGGATGAAGAAAATGAAGGTGGCACCCACCAGCGGCAGGAAGGTGACTAGCGAGAGAAGGGGCCAATCGCTCACCGGATCCTATCCCCGCACCAGCAACAGATACCAGGACAACAGCGCCACGATGCCGATCAGCATGGCGAAGGCGTAGTGGTAGAGGTAACCGGTCTGCAGCCGCACCGCCCGCTTGGCCGCTTCGATGGTGGCGAGCGCCACCCCGTCCGGCCCGAAGCGGTCGATCACCCCGAGATCCACCCCGCGCCAGAAACGGTCCGCGAGCCTGAGCGCCGGGCGCACGAACAGCGCATCGTACAGCTCGTCGAAATACCACTTGTTGAGCAGGAAGGCGTAGAGCGGCCGCAGGCGCTGGGCCAGGAGATCGGGAAGCGCGGGCGCCCCCACGTAGAACAGCCAGGCGAGCCCGAGCCCCAGCGCCAGCGCCAGGGTGGGCGACCATTTGATCAGCGCCGGTACGGTCTCGATCTCCTCGAGCACCCGGTTGTCCGCCTGGGTGAAGATCGCCCCGCCCCAGAAACCGCCGCTGGGATCCAGCATGACGTAGCCGAGCCAGCCCGACAGCACCGCGCCGATGGCGAGCAGGCCGAGGGGGACCGTCATCACCGGTGGGCTTTCGTGGGCGTGGGCGGCGAGCTCGGGATCGCGCGGGCGCCCGTGGAAGGCGAGGAACATCAGCCGCCCGGTGTAGAAGGCGGTGAGCACCGCGGCCAACAACAACATCAGGAACGCATAGCGGGCGAACGCCGCCTCGGACACCCAGGCCGCCTCGATGATGGCGTCCTTGGAGAAAAAGCCCGCGGTGCCGGGAAAGCCCACCAAAGCCAGGCTCCCCACCCACATGGCCCCGTAGGTGAGCGGAAGCTTGCGCCAGATGCCGCCCATGCGGCGCAGGTCCTGTTCGTCCTTGAGGGCGTGGATGACCGAGCCGGCGCCGAGGAACATGAGCGCCTTGAAGAAGGCGTGGGTGAACAGGTGGAAGATGGCCGCCGCATAGGCGCCCACCCCGGCGGCCGCGAACATGTAGCCGAGCTGGGAACAGGTGGAATAGGCGATCACCCGCTTGATGTCGTTCTGCACGAGACCCACGCTCGCCGCGAACAGAGCGGTGGTGGCGCCGAGGAAGGCGACCAGGGCGAGCGCGTCCGGGGCGTATTCGAACAGCGGGGAAAAGCGCGCCACCAAAAACACCCCCGCCGTCACCATGGTGGCGGCGTGGATGAGCGCCGAGACCGGGGTCGGCCCCTCCATGGCGTCCGGAAGCCAGGTGTGCAGCGGCAGCTGGGCGGATTTGCCGATGGCGCCGATGAACAGCAGCACCGCGATGATGGTGAGGGTGTCGAAGCGGGCGCCGAACACCACGATGTCGGTCTCGGCCAGGCGCGCCGCGTTGGCGAAGATGACGTCGAACTGGACGCTGTCGAACACGAAATAGGTGGCGGCAATCCCCAGAGCGAGGCCGAAGTCGCCCACCCGGTTGACCAAAAACGCCTTGATGGCGGCGGCGCACGCCTGGGGGCGGGTGTACCAGTAGCCGATCAGCAGATAGGAGGCGACCCCGACCCCCTCCCAGCCGAAGTACAGTTGGATGAGGTTGTCCGAGGTCACCAGCGCCAGCATGGCGAAGGTGAAGAAGGAGAGATAACTGAAAAAGCGCGGAATGCCGGGGTCGTGGGCCATGTAGCCGATGGAGTAGACGTGGATGAGGAAGCTCACCACGCTCACCACGAACATCATCACGATCGACAGGCCGTCGACCCGGATCGCCCATTCGGCGACGAACCCGTCCACCACCGCCCAGGTGAACAGTCGCACCGTGGTGGGCGGATCGCCGAGCGCGGAAAGACCGATGGTGGCGGCCAGCGCCGAGACCCCCATCAGCGCGCAGGTGACCAGCTGGGCGCCCCGATCGCCGATCAGGCGCCCGAACAGCCCCGCGATCGCCGCTCCGAGGAGTGGCGCGAAGAGGACGACGGCGTAGAGCATCCTCAGCCTCGCATCACGCTGATGTCCTCGACCTCGATGCTGCCGCGGTTGCGGAAGTAGACCACCACGATGGCAAGGCCGATGGCCGCCTCCGCCGCCGCCACCGTGAGCACGAAGAGGGCGAACACCTGGCCGGCGAGATCACCCAGCACCGCCGAGAAGGCCACCAGGTTGAGGTTCACCGCGAGCAGCAAGAGCTCGATCGACATGAGGATGACGATGACGTTCTTCCGGTTGAGGAAGATCCCGAAGACGCCGATGGTGAACAACACCGCCGCCAGAGTGAGGTAGGCGGAGAGCGGGACGGGAAGCGGGCTGGCATCCATGGGGCTAGATTCCCGTGCGCGGCTTCACCTTGCGGATCTCGAGGGTCTCCTCCCGGCGCCGGTGCACCTGGGCGGCGATATCCTGGCGCTTGGCATCCGGGCGGTGGCGGAGCGTCAGGCTGATGGCGCCGATCATGGCGATCAGCAGGATCACCCCCGCCGCCTGGAACAGATAGAAATAATCGGTGTAGAGCAGCCGCCCCAGGGCCTCGGTGTTGCTCGGCGCCGCCGGCGCAGGCGGGGGCGGGGCGGGCTGGGCGTCGAAGGCGCTCGCCCCGAACACCAGCACGAGCTCGGCCAGCAACACCACCCCGACCAACACCCCCACCGGCAGATAGCGCAGGAATCCCTCCCGCAGCTGGACGAAATGGATGTCCAGCATCATCACCACGAACAGGAACAGCACCGCCACCGCGCCCACGTAGACCACCACCAGCGCCATGGCGAGGAACTCGGCGCCGGCGAGCAGGAACAGCCCCGCCGCGTTGAAAAAGGCCAGGATGAGAAAGAGCACCGCATGCACCGGATTGCGGGCGGCGATCACCATCACCGCCGCCATGACCGTCACCAGCGCGAGCACATAGAAAACGAAGGCCGCCGCCGTCATGTCCCCTGCTCCGCCGTCACCGGTAGGGCGCGTCCAGCTCGAGGCGCAATGCGATCTCCCGCTCCCAGCGCTCGCCGTTCTCGAGCAGCTTTTCCTTGGTGTAGAAGAGCTCCTCCCGCGTCTCGGCGGCGAACTCCATGTTCGGCCCCTCGACGATCGCGTCCACCGGACACGCCTCCTCGCAGAAACCGCAGTAAATGCACTTGGTCATGTCGATGTCGTAGCGGGTGGTGCGGCGGCTTCCGTCCGGTCGCGGCTCGCTCTCGATGGTGATCGCCTGCGCCGGGCAGATGGCTTCGCACAGCTTGCAGGCAATACAGCGCTCCTCGCCGCTCGGATAGCGCCTGAGCGCATGCTCGCCGCGAAAGCGGGGCGAGAGCGGCCCTTTCTCGTAGGGATAGTTCAAGGTCACCTTGCGCTTGAACATGTAGGCGAGGGTGAGGGCGAAGCCCCGCACCAGCTCCTGCCACAGCACCGTGCGCGCCACCCGATCGAGCGACAGCATCAACCCTCTCCGCCAAGCCCTCAGTCGGGAAACAGGTCGAAGGTCACCATCACCCCCGAGGTGATCACGATCCAGGCCAGCGCCAGCGGCAGGAACACCTTCCAGCCGAGGCGCATGAGCTGGTCGTAGCGGTAGCGGGGCAGGGTCGCCCGCGCCCAGATGTACACGAACAGCACCAGCGAGATCTTGAGGATGAACCAGATCGGGCCGGGGATCCAGGTGAAGGGCGGGACGGCGACAGGCGGCAGCCAGCCGCCCAGGAAGAGGATGCTCGCCATCGCGCTCATGAGGATCATGTTGGCATATTCGCCCAGGAAGAAGAGCGCGAAGGTCATCGACGAATACTCGACGTTGTAGCCCGTCACCAGGCTCGCCTCGTCCTCCGGCAGGTCGAAGGGATGGCGGTTGGTCTCGGCCAGGATCGAGGCGATGAAGATCACGAACATCGGGAAATGCCAGATCACGTACCAGCCGTGCTCGGCCTGGGCCTCCACGATGTCCGACAGGTTGAGCGAGCCCGCGGTAATCAGCACGTTGATGATGATGAGGCCGATGGCGATCTCGTAGGACACCATCTGGGCCGAGGAGCGCAGGGCGCCGAGAAAGGCGTAGCGCGAGTTCGAGGCCCAGCCCGCCATGATCACCCCGTAGACCCCGAGCGAGCTCACCGCGAACAGGTAGAGAATGCCGACGTTGATGTCCGCGAGCACCAGTCCCGGGCCGAAGGGGATCACCGCCCAGCCGATGAGCGCCAGCACGAAGGTGACCATGGGGGCGATCAGGAACACCCCCCGGTTGGCGCCGGAGGGGATGACCGTCTCCTTGAAGAACAGTTTGAGCCCGTCCGCGAGCGGCTGCAGAAGGCCATAGGGCCCAACGAACATCGGCCCCTGCCGGAGCTGCATGGCGGCGATGATCTTGCGCTCGGCGTAGGTGAGATAGGCCACCGCCACGAGCAGCGGCACCACGATCAAGAGGGTGAGGCCGACCAGTTGCAGGAGCGGCCAGATGGTGCCGGTGAAGATCTCAGCCATGGGTCCCCGTCGCCCCTAAGAGCGCAAGCTCCTCCTGCGGAGGCGGCGCGCCCTGGAGGATCTCCAGCGAGCAGCGCCGCATGGTGGGCGAGGCGCGGCAGATGGGATTGGTGAGGTAGAAGTCCTGGATCGGCGAGGAGAGCGGCGCATCGGACACCGGCCCCGCCTCGCCGAACGCGCCCCACGCGCCGGGCTCGACCACATCCAGCCGCCCCAGCATGGGCTGCACCTCCACAAGCCGCCGCTGCACGGCCCACAAATCGTCCAGGGGCACCGTGCGCCCCACCGCTTCCGACACCGCCCTGAGGATCTTCCAGTCCTCCCGCGCCTCGCCGGGCGGGAAGGCCGCCCGCCGCGCCCGCTGCACCCGCCCCTCGGTGTTCACATAGGTGGCGTTCTTCTCGGTGTAGGCGGCGCCGGGCAGGATGAGATCGGCATGGGGGGCGGCCCGGTCGCCGTGGCTGCCCTGGTAGACCACGAAGGCGCCCTTAAGCCGCTCCACCTCGATCTCGTCGGCGCCGAGCAGGTAGACGAGCTCGATCTCGCCCCGCTCCGCGGCCGCCAGGATGCCGGCCACATCGAGGCCGCCCTCGCCGGGCACCAGACCCAGATCGAGACCGCCGACCCGGGCGGCGGCGGTGTGCAGCACGTTGAAGCCGTTCCAGTCCTCGCGCACGAGCCCGCAGGATTCGGCGATGCGGCGGGCGAGATGGAGGATGGCGGCGCCGTCCGGGCGGGCGAGCGCGCCCATGCCCAAAATCAGCATCGGCCGTTCGGCGGCCTTGAGCCGCTTCGTGAAGGGATGGCGGCCCTTGGCGATGCGCTCGAGCAGCTTCGGCGAATCCCCGAGATGCTCCACCGGATAGGTGAGGTCGAAGGAAGCGCCGATGCGCGCCACCTGGAACCCTCCCCGGCGCCAGCGCTTGCGCAGCCGGGCGTTGATCAGGGGCGCTTCCCAGCGCGGATTGGTGCCGATGAGCAGACACAGGTCCGCTTCCTCGATGCCCCGGATCGAGGTGTTGAAGAGATAGGCGGCGCGCGGCGAAGCCGGCAGTTTGGCGCCGTCCTGCCGGCAATCCACATGCGGGCTCTCGAGCCTGAGCGCGAACTCGCGCACGAGCAGCATGGATTCGCAACAGGCGAGATCGCCGACGATGAAGGCGATGCGCTCCCCAGGGAGCCCCGCCATGCGCTCGCGCAGCGCCCGCAGCGCCTCCCGCCAGTCCACCGGCTCGAGCCGCCCGGCCTTGCGCAGCATGGGCACGTCCAGGCGCCGCCGCTTGAGCCCGTCGTAGGCGAAGCGGCTGCGGTCGGAGATCCACTCCTCGTTCACATCCTCATGCAGCCGCGGCAGGATCCGCATCACCTCGTTGCCGCGCACATCCACCCGGATGTTCGAGCCCACCGCATCCATCACGTCGATCGATTCCACCTTGGTGAGCTCCCAGCTGCGGGCGCGGTAGGCGTAGGGCTTGGAGTTGAGCGCGCCCACCGGGCAGAGATCGATGACGTTGCCCTGCAGCTCCGAGGTCAGCGCCCGCTCGAGCCAGTTGGTGATCTCCATGTGCTCGCCCCGCTCCACCGCGCCGAGCTCCGGCACCCCCGCCACCTCCTCGAGGAAGCGGATGCAGCGGGTGCAGTGGATGCAGCGGGTCATGTGGGTGGAAATCAAAGGCCCCAGATATTTGTCCGCCACCGCCCGCTTGTTCTCGCGGAAGCGCGAGTGGTCGGGACCGTAGAAGAGGGTCAGGTCCTGGAGGTCGCACTCGCCCCCCTGATCGCAGATCGGGCAATCGAGGGGGTGGTTGATGAGCAGGAACTCGAGCACCCCCTTGCGCGCCTTGTGCACGAGCGGGGTGTCGGTGCGGATCACCATGCCGTCCGCCACCGGCATCGCACAGGAGGCCACCGGCTTCGGCGAGCGCTCGATCTCCACCAGGCACATGCGGCAGTTGCCGGCGATGTTGAGCCTGGGATGATAGCAGAAGTGGGGGATCTCGATGCCGGCGAGCTCACAGGCCTGGAACACCGTGATCCCGGCCGGCACCTCGTACTCCTTGCCGTTGATCACCACCTTCGGCATGCGGGATCTCCTCAGGCCGCCCGGCGCATCTTGCGCTCCAGGATGCGCCGCTCGAGCTCGTCCCGGAAATGACGGATCAACCCCTGCACCGGCCAGGCGGCGGCGTCGCCGAGCGCGCAGATGGTATGGCCCTCGATCTGCTTGCTCACGTCCCAGAGCAGGTCGATCTCCTCGATCTCGCCGCGTCCCTCCGCGAGCCGCTCCAGCATCCGCCACAGCCAGCCGGTCCCCTCCCGGCACGGCGTGCACTGGCCGCAGGACTCGTGCATGTAGAATTTGGAGAGCCGGGCGATCGCGCGGACGATGTCGGTGCTGCGGTCCATGACGATCACCCCGGCGGTGCCGAGCCCGCTCTGCACCTCGCGCAAGGAGTCGAAGTCCATGAGCACCGTCTCGCACACCGCCTTGGGAATGAGCGGCACCGAGGAGCCGCCCGGGATCACCGCGAGCAGATTGTCCCAGCCGCCTCTCACCCCGCCCGCATGGCGCTCGAGGAGCTCCTTGAGGGGGATCCCCATCTCCTCCTCGACCGTGCAGGGGTGGTTCACGTGGCCGGAGATGCAGAAGATCTTGGTGCCGGTGTTGTTGGGCCGCCCGAGGCCGGCGAACCAGCCCGCCCCGCGCCGGAGGATGGTGGGCACCACGGCGATGGTCTCGACGTTGTTGACGGTGGTGGGCCGGCCGTAGAGCCCGACGGCGGCGGGAAAGGGCGGTTTCAAGCGCGGTTGCCCCTTCTTGCCCTCGAGGCTCTCGAGCAGGCCGGTCTCCTCGCCGCAGATGTACGCGCCCGCACCCCGGTGCACCACCACCTCGATGTCGTAGCCGGAGCCGCAGGCGTTCTTGCCCAAAAGCCCCGCCTCATAGGCCTCCGCCACCGCCGCCTCGAGCACCTGCGCCTCGCGCACGAACTCGCCGCGCACGTAGATGTAGCAATGGGTGCATCCCATCGCCGCGCCGGCCAGCACGATGCCCTCGAGCAGCTTGTGCGGCTCGTGGCGCAGGATCTCCCGGTCCTTGCAGGTGCCGGGCTCGGATTCGTCGGCGTTGACCACCAGATAGACCGGCCCGCCGTCCGCCTTCTTGGGCATGAAGGACCATTTGAGCCCGGTCGGAAAACCGGCGCCGCCGCGGCCGCGCAGGCCCGAATCCTTGATCTGCTGCACGAGCCACTCGCGGCCCTTGAGGATGAGATCCTTGGTCCCGTCCCAATCGCCGCGCCGGCGCGCCGCATCGAGCCGCCAGTCCTGTTCGCCGTAGAGATTGGTGAAGATGCGATCGCGATCCTTGAGCATGACCTCAGTCCAAATCCAGAAGGGTGGTCTTGCCGCCCGCCGGCATGGAGCCCCTGCGTCCCGACTGGGGACCGGGCTTGGGCCGCTCGCCCCGCTTGATGGCCTCCAGTACCGCCTTCGTCCGCTCGTAGTCGAGGTCCTCGAAATAATCCTCGCCGATCCACATCACCGGCGCGTTGGCGCAGGCGCCCAGGCACTCGAACTCGCGCAGGAAAAAGCGGCCGTCCGGACTGTTCTCGCCGACCTCGCAGCCGAGCACCTCGCGGCACGCCTTGAGCACCTCCTCCGCGCCGCACAACCAGCAGGGGGTGGTGGTGCACACCCGCACCTTGATCGGTGCGGTCGGCTCGAGGTGGAACATGTCGTAGAAGCTCGCCACCTCGTAGACCTTGATGCGCGGCATGGACAGAAGCTCGGCCACATAGTCGAGGGCCGCCTGGGGCAGCCAGCCGCCGTGCTGGTCCTGGGCCAGGTGAAGAAGCGGCAGCACCGCGCTTGCCTGCCGCCCCTCGGGGTAGCGGGCGATCACCGCCTTGGCCTTCTCCAGGTTCTCCGGCGTGAAGGCGAACCGCTCCACGTCCGGGGCGATGGCACCGTGCGGCTTGCGCGGCTCCTTCGGGCTCATCGGTCGATCTCCCCGAAGACGATGTCGAGCGAGCCGATGATGGCCGGGATGTCGGCCAGCTGATGGCCCTTGGCCATGAGCTCGAGCGCCTGCAGGTGGACGAAGCCGGGCGAGCGGATCTTGCACCGGTAGGGCTTGTTGGTGCCGTCGGCGACCAGATAGACGGCGAACTCCCCCTTGGGGTTCTCGGTGGCGACATACACCTCGCCCGCCGGCACGTGGATGCCCTCGGTGTACAGCTTGAAGTGGTGGATGAGGGCCTCCATGGAGCGCTTCATCTCGGCCCGGCTCGGCGGCGTCACCTTGTGGTTGGGCGTGCGCACCGGACCTTCGGGCATCTGCTCGAGACACTGGCGGATGATCTTGAGCGATTCCCGCATCTCCTGCATGCGCACGAGATAACGGTCCCAGCAGTCGCCGTGGCGGCCCACCGGAATGTCGAAGTCCATGCGGTCGTACACCTCGTAGGGCTGGGCCTTGCGCAGGTCCCAGGCGACGCCCGAGGCGCGCAGCATGGGCCCGGAGAACCCCCAGGCGATGGCCTGCTCCGCCGACACCACACCGATGTCCACGGTGCGCTGCTTGAAGATGCGGTTGTCGGTGAGCAGGGTCTCGAGATCATCCAGGAAGGGCGCGAACTGGTCGCACCAGGCGGCGATGCGCTCGTCGAGGCCGGCCGGCATGTCCTTGGCCACGCCGCCGAAGCGGAAGTAGTTGGCGTGCATGCGGGCGCCGGAGACCGCCTCGTAGAACTCCATGAGTTTCTCGCGCTGCTCGAAGCCCCAAAGCAGCGGGGTCATGGCGCCGCAGTCGAGGGCGAAGGTGGTGACGTTGAGCAGATGGTTGAGGATACGGGTGATCTCGCAGAACAACACCCGGATGTACTGGGCCCGGATCGGCACCTCCACCCCGAGCAACTTCTCCACCGCCAGCACGAAACTGTGCTCCTGGCACATCATGGAGACGTAGTCGAGGCGGTCGAAATAGGGGATGTTCTGGAGGTAGGGGCGGTACTCGATGAGCTTCTCGGTGCCGCGGTGCAACAGGCCGATGTGGGGATCGGCCCGTTCCACCACCTCCCCGTCCATCTCCAGCACCAGCCGCAGCACCCCGTGCGCGGCCGGATGCTGGGGGCCGAAGTTCACGCTGTAGGTGACGATGTCGGTCTCGGCCATGGTCTCCGCTCCCGACGGCACCGGGCGCCGCCGTCACCCGCTCCCGCTGCAAGCACCCGTGGACCCGAAGCGCAAGGGCTCAGCTCTGCGCCTTTTCGTCACCCGGCAGGAGCTCGCCCATCCCCTCCCAGGGCGAGAGGAAGTCGAAGGTGCGAAAGTCCTGACGCAGCTTCACCGGCTCGTAGACCACCCGCTTCTGGTCCTCGTCGTAGCGCAGCTCCACATAGCCGGTGAGCGGAAAGTCCTTGCGCAGCGGATGGCCCTCGAAGCCGTAGTCGGTGAGGATGCGCCGGAGATCCGGATGATCGGCGAACAGGATGCCGTACATGTCCCACGCCTCGCGCTCGAACCAGGCGGCGGCGGGATGCACCGGCACCACCGAAGGCACCGGCGTCTGCTCGTCGGTCTGCACCTTCACCCGCAGGCGCTGGTTGTGATGCAGGGAGAGCAGGTGGTAGACCACCTCGAAGCGGAGCTCCCGCTCCGGATAATCCACCCCGCACAGGTCCACGAGCTGCTTGAACAACAGGCTCGGCTCGTCGCGCAGGTACAACAGCACCCGCCGGATGTCCTGCCGCGCCACCAGCAGCGTCAGCTCGCCGCGGCGGATGTGGGCCTCGATCAGGCTCTCGCTCAGCGCCGGGCGGATGGCGGCCAGGATCTCCTCGAGCCCCTCCACCGCCCCAGCCTCGTCCCACACGGCCATCCCTAGCGCTCCAGGGTCGCGTTGCGACGGATCTTCTTCTGCAGCTGGAGGATGCCGTAGACCAACGCCTCGGCGGTGGGCGGGCAACCCGGCACGTAGATGTCCACCGGCACGATGCGGTCGCAGCCCCGTACCACCGAATAGGAGAAATGATAGTAACCACCGCCGTTGGCGCAGCTGCCCATGGAGATCACGTAACGGGGCTCCGCCATCTGGTCGTAGACCTTGCGCAACGCCGGCGCCATTTTGTTGCAGAGGGTGCCGGCCACGATCATGACGTCGGCCTGACGCGGGCTCGGCCGGAACACCAGACCGAAGCGGTCGAGATCATAACGGCTCGCCGCCGCGTGCATCATCTCCACCGCACAGCAGGCGAGACCGAAGGTCATCGGCCAGAGACTGCCGGAACGCGCCCACCCCACCAGCTGCTGGAGGGTGGTGACGAAAAAGCCCTGGTCCTTGAGCCCGCGCTCGACCCGCTGGAAGAGTTCCCTATCCGCCTTGCGCGCGAGGGCCTGGGCGCTCATTCCCACTCCAACGCCCCCTTCTTCCACTCGTACACGAACCCCACCGTCAGCACGGCCAGGAACAACATCATCGACCAGAAGCCGAACAGGCCGATGTCGCCCAAGGCCACCGCCCAGGGAAACAGGAAGGCCACCTCGAGATCGAAGATGATGAGCAAGATCGCCACCAGATAGAACCGGGCATCGAACCGCCCGCGGGTGTCCTCGAACGGCTCGAAGCCGCACTCGTAGGCCGAGAGCTTCTCCCGTTCGGGACGCTGCGGCGCCACCATCAGCGACGCCATCACGATCATCACCGCAAGCCCGGTGGCGATGGCGAGGAACACCAGAACCGGCAGATAATCGGCGAGCAAGGCCTGCATGGTCCGATCCCCGGGGCCGCCGGCAAAAGTTGCATCCCACGTGGAACTTCAAAACCGGCGTTCGCCAACATAGGGCGCCTTCCGCACTCTGCCAAGAGCGACCCCGCCCTCCCGCGCCGGCGCCGCTTCCACCGTCAGTCGAGGGCGCGCGCCACAAGCCGGCTCATGCGCCGGGAAAAGCCTCCCGGATCGGGCAGCGGATCGCCCTCGACGATGCGGGCCTGGTCGAGGAGCAGGCGCGCGACGTCGTCGAATTCCTCATCCCGCCCGCCTTCCTCGGCCCAGGCGGCGAGCTTGCGGATGACCTCGTGTGCGGGGTTGATCTCCAAAATCCGACGGCCGAGCTCCTTGATCTGGCCGTGCTGGTAGAGAAAACGTTCGAGCCGCAGGTCCATCCCCGCCTCGTCCGCCACCAGGCACACCGCGCTCTCCCGAAGCCGCTTCGATGCCCGCACCTCCCGCACCTGATCGCCGAGCGCCCGTTTGAAACGCGCGATCAGCCGCTCGAGCTGCTCCGATGCCAGGCCCCGCTCCGACGCCGGCTCGTCCCCGGCGATCTTGGAGAGATCCACCTCGCCCCGGGTCAGCGAGCGAAACGGCTTTCCCCGATAGTCCCGCACCTGGGACAGCCAGAAGGCGTCCACCGGATCGGTCAGCAGCAGCACCTCCACCCCCTTGGCGAGCGCCGCCTCGAGCTGGGGATGCGCGCGCAGCGCCTGCGGGTTCTCGCCGCTGATGGTGTAGATGGCGTCCTGGCCGGGCTTCATGCGCGCCACATAGTCGGACAGCGCCACCCAGCCGTCGCCGGCGGTGGTGCGAAAACGGACCAGCTCCAACAGCCGCTCGCGGTGCTCCTCGTCCTCGTACAACCCCTCCTTGAGCACCGGGCCGAAGGATTCCCACCAGGCGAGATAGCCGTCCTTCTCCTCCCCGTCGCCCCCCTTGGCCTTGCGGGCCAGCTCGTCCAGCACGCGCCGGGTGAGCGCCTTGCGCATGCTCGCTACCACCGCGTGCTGCTGGAGGGTCTCCCGGCTGACGTTGAGGGGCAGATCCTCGCTGTCCACCACCCCCACCACGAAGCGCAGGTAGCGAGGCAGGAGATCCTCCGCGGCGTCGGTGACGAACACCCGTTTCACATACAGCTTCACCCCATGGCGCCGGTGGGGGTCGAGGAGGTCGAAGGGCGGCTTGGTGGGGATGAAGAGCAGCGCCGTATAGGCGAGCCGCCCTTCGGCCCGGAAATGGATGCGGGCGAAGGGCTCGTCGAAGGCGTGCGCCACGTGGCGGTAGAACTCCCGGTACTGGTCCTCGCCGATCTCCTCCCGAGGCCGGGTCCAGAGCGCGCTCGCCCGGTTGACCTGCTGGCGCTGCTGGAGGTTGGTGCGGCTGTCGCCCGGCTTGGGGCGGGTCTCGAGGAAGATGGGGAAGGCGATGTGGTCCGAGTAGCGCTGCACCAGCTGGCGGATGCGCCAGGGATCGAGGAACTCCTTGGCGTCCTCGCGCAGATGGAGGGTGACCGCGGTGCCGCGCGGCGGCCGCTCCTCCGCTTCCCGCACCTCGAAGCCGGTGCGGCCGTCCGAGATCCACAGATGGCCCTTCTCCTCCCCCGCCTTGCGCGAGACCACCACCACCCGGTCGGCCACCATGAAGGCGGCATAGAAACCGACCCCGAACTGTCCGATCAGCTCCACGCCGGGCCGCTCCTCCCGCTCCAGCGCCTCGAGGAACCGCCGGGTGCCGGAGCGGGCCACGGTGCCGAGATGGGAGGCGAGCTCCTCGGCGCTCATGCCGATGCCGTTGTCGCGCACCGTGAGCAGGCCCTTGCCGGGATCGAGGAGGATCTCGATGCGCAGATCCGGATCCTGTTCCAACAGTTCGGGCTCGCGCAGGGAGAGGTAGCGCAGGCGGTCGCAGGCGTCGGAGGCGTTGGAGATCAGCTCCCGCAGGAAGATCTCGCGCTGCTTGTAGAGGGAGTGGACGACGATCTCGAGCACCCGCCCGACGTCGGCCTCGAAGGGCTTGAGGGTCCCGCTCATCACCGCTCCTTCCATCGGCTCCAGAGCGCCCGGTGGGCGACTTCGATCTGGGAAGCCGCGCCTTTGCCTTCAACCGCGCGCTTCGGGCTTCCCGGCCGCCTGGAGCCCTGCTATGGCGCCTGCGGTTCGGGCGGGGGAGGAGAGGAGCGATGGTTGCGTTCGACTTCGCACGGGAACGGGCGAGCTGGGCCTATCCCACGACCATCTGGTTCGGCGCCGGAAGCGTCGCCGCCGCGGCCAAGGCCTGCGCGCTCGCCGGCATCCGGCGCCCGCTGCTCGTGACCGATCCCGGACTCGCGGGACGGGAGCCGGTGCGGCGCACCCGCGCTGCGCTCCAAGAGGGCGGCCTCGATCCCGAGCTGTTCTCCGACCTCCGGCCCAACCCCACCGAAGCCTGCCTTGCGGCCGGAGTGCGGCGGTTCGTCGAGGGCGGATTCGACGGTGTGGTGGCGGTGGGCGGCGGCAGCGCCCTCGACCTCGGCAAGGCCATCGCCTTCATGGCCGGCCAGAAGCGACCGGTGTGGGACTTCGAGGATGTGGGCGACAACTGGAAGCGGGCCGATGAGGCCGCCATCCGCCCGGTGGTGGCGATCCCCACCACCGCCGGCACCGGCTCGGAGGTGGGGCGGGCGGCGGTGCTCACCGATCCCAGAAGCCAGCGCAAACGCATCATCTTCCATCCGCGCATGATGCCGAGGCTGGCGCTGCTCGATCCCGAGCTCACCCTGGAGCTGCCGCCGAAGCTCACCGCCGCCACCGGCATGGACGCCCTCGCCCACCTGCTCGAGGCCTACCTCGCCCCCACCTTCCACCCCATGGCCGAGGGCATCGCGGTGGAGGGCATGCGACTCGTGCGCGAGGCGCTGGTGGTCGCCTATCGCGACGGCCGCGACCTCGCGGCGCGCGGCAAAATGCTGGTGGCGGCCAGCATGGGTGCGGTGGCCTTCCAGAAGGGACTGGGTGCGGTGCACGCCCTCTCCCATCCCATCGGCGCCCGTTTCGACACCCACCACGGGCTCACCAACGCCGTGCTGCTGCCCTACGTGCTCGCCTTCAACCGGCCCCAGGTGGAGGACAAACTGGCGCGGCTCGCGCGTTTCCTCGACCTCAAGCCGGCCGGCTTCGACGGGGTGCTGGCGTGGCTGCTCGACCTGCGCGAGGAGCTCGCCATCCCGCCCACGCTGGAAGCGCTCGGGATCGACGATTCCGCTTTCGCGGCGCTGGCCGAGGCGGCGGTGGTGGATCCCACCGCGGCCACCAACCCGAGGCCGCTTGCCCGTGAGGACGCGCTGGAGCTCTACCGGCGCGCCTTCGAGGGCCGCATCTAGCGCCCGCCCGCAGCGGAGCGCGACGTGATCGCAAGCCTGCTCGCCTTCGGTTTCCTGACCGGCCTTCAGCACGCCCTCGAGGCCGACCATGTGGCGGCGGTGGCGGCCCTCGCCTCTCGCGAACGCCGCCGCGGCCGCATCGTCCAATACGGGCTCCTGTGGGGCACCGGCCACACCGCCATCCTGTTCCTGGTGAGCGGCGGCGCGGTGATCACCGGCCTCGCCCTCGGCCGCGCCTTCGGGCTCTGGGTCGATGTCGCCGTCGGGCTGGTGGTGGCCTGGCTCGGGGTGGCGGTCCTGCGCCGCCTGCGGGCAGAGCGCATCCACGCCCACCTCCACCACCACGGCGACGGCCGCTGGCACCTGCATTTCCACAGCCACGCCGGCGACGACGAGCCCCACGACCCCACCCGCCACCGCCACCTGCACCGCGAACGCCCGCCCTGGCGCGCCTTCCTGGTCGGCCTGCTGCACGGGCTCGCGGGCTCGGGACCGCTTGTGGTGCTGGTCGCGAGCACGGCCGGCTCGCTCGCCCTGGCGCTCGCCTACGTGCTCGTCTTCGGGCTCGGCTCCATCGCCGGCATGGGGGTGCTGAGCGCCATCCTCGCCTATCCGCTCAGCTGGTCGGCGAGAACCACCACGAGGCTCGCCCGGGCGCTGCGCACCGCGGTCGGCCTCGCCGCCGTGCTGGTGGGCCTGGAGGTGGCGGCGCACGCCGCCTGGGACCTGTTCACCGCCTAGGCCCCGCTGCGCGCCGGCTGCGCTCCTCGACCGAGCCCCGATGCCCAAGGGGCTGGTGCTGCCAGCACCGCTCCCCTGCCGCGGCGGTCCCGAATGCGCGGGCGTGGTCCTCGGGGATGCGGCAACACTTCCCGGCTCACCGCCGGCCCGAGCAGGCGACGCGCGTTCAACCGCCTGCACCCAGGTCAAGGGATCCGCAGCTGCAGCCCACCGCGCTCAAGCCAGGCCGCCGTCACCCATCCCCGTCATCATCATTATCCTCTTCGATGAAATCGAATTCCGCTCCTTCCCGCTCGCCCTGCCAACAATCGTTGGCTGCTCTCGGGTCCAGGTTGCGGGAGCAGAAGCCGGCCATCAGCCCGAACTGGGGCGGAGGTACGGGCGCGAGCAGGAGCCCGCATCCCGAGAGCAACAGCAGGAAGACCCCGGCCAAAGAGAAGCGG
>JALSGW010000113.1 GCA_026982585.1 Alphaproteobacteria bacterium
AGATGGCGGCGCGGGGCGCATGGCGGGAGGAGGGGCCTTGATGACGGGGCGCAAGGCGCGGGAGCTGTGGGGCGGGCATTTCGACGCCGACCCGGCGCCGCTCATGACCCGCATCAACGCCTCCATCGACGTCGACCGGCGGCTGTGGCGCGAGGATCTCGAGGGCTCGCGGGCGCACGCCCGCATGCTCGCCGCCTGCGGCATCCTGAGCGAGGAGGAGGTGAAGGCCATCCTCGCGGGTCTCGACACCATCGCCCGGGAGATCGAGGAGGGGCGCTTCAAATTCCGCCCCGAGCTCGAGGACATCCATCTCCACATCGAGGCGCGGCTGATCGAGCTCGTGGGCGAGCCCGGGCGCAAGTTGCACACCGCCCGCTCGCGCAACGACCAGGTGGCGACCGATCTGCGCATGTGGGTGCGCGAGGCCTGTTTGCGCGCGGATCGGTTGTTGCGGGAGCTGCAGCGGGTGCTGCTCGACCGCGCCGAGGAGCACCACGCCACCATCATGCCCGGCTTCACCCATCTGCAGGCGGCACAGCCGGTCACCTTCGGCCACCATCTGATGGCCTATGTCGAGATGTTCGGCCGCGACCGCTCCCGCCTCGCGGATACCCGCGCACGGCTCGACGAATGTCCCCTCGGCGCCTGTGCGCTGGCCGGCACCGGCTTTCCCATCGACCGGCGCATGACCGCCCGGGCGCTCGGGTTCGCCCGGCCCATGCGCAACTCCATCGACGCGGTCTCGGATCGCGACTTCGCCCTCGACTATCTCGCCTCTGCCGCGATCTGCGCCGTCCACCTCTCGCGCCTGGCCGAGGAGCTGGTGCTCTGGTCGACACCCCAGTTCGGCTTCGTACGCATGAGCGAGGCCTTCAGCTCGGGCAGCTCGATCATGCCGCAAAAGCGCAACCCCGACGCCGCCGAACTGGTGCGCGCCAAGAGCGGTCGGGTGATGGCCGATCTCGAGCGGCTCTTGGTCGTGCTCAAGGGCCTGCCGCTCGCCTACAGCAAGGACCTGCAGGAGGACAAGGAGGCGGTGTTCGATGCCGCCGACACCCTTGAGCTCGCGCTCGCGGTCACCCGCGAGATGATCAAGGGCATGCAGCTGTTCCCCGAACGCATGCGGGCGGCGGCGCGCTGCGGATACATCACCGCCACCGACCTCGCCGACTGGCTGGTGCGGGAGAAGAAGGTGGCCTTCCGCGAGGCGCACGGCATCGTCGGACGGGTGGTGCGCCTCGCCGAGGAGCGGGGGGTGGAGCTCGACCAGCTCACCCTCGAGGAGCTCAAAAAGGTCGATCCGCGCCTCGATGCGGCGGCGCGCGAGGTGCTGACCCTCGAGCGGGCGGTGGCGAGCCGCAGGAGCGAGGGCGGTACCGCCCCCGAACGGGTGCGGGAGGCGGTCTTCGAGGCGCGGCGGCGCTACCTCGAAGAGGAGGGCGCGGCAGGGGAGGGGGCCGCCTAGCCGCCCCCTGGTGTCATCTGTCGCAGGGCGTTTTTGATCCCCGTCAAGGTTGCCCCGCTTGAATCCTTCTAAACGCCGCGGTGTCGATCCGAGCGTGGGGGAGGTGTTCCCATGGCCGTCTCGCGGCGTCAGTTCCTCACTACCGCCGGTTCCCTGTCCCTGGCCGCCTTCGCCAAACCGGCGCTCGCCCTCAAGGTGTTCGAGCCGGTGGTGCAGGTGGACAATCCCATCGCCTATTATCCCAACCGCGACTGGGAGCGTCTCTACCGCGACATCTACCGGGTGGAGTCCGAGTTCACCTTTCTCTGCGCTCCCAACGACACCCACAACTGCCTGCTCACCGCCAAGGTGAAGAACGGGGTGATCACCCGCATCGAGCCCAGCTACCGCTACGGCGAGGCGGAGGACCTGTACGGGCTGCGCGCCTCCCATCGCTGGGAGCCGCGCTGCTGCAACAAGGGCCTCGCGCTCATGCGCCGCTTCTACGGCGACCGGCGGGTGCGCGGGCCGATGGTGCGCAAGGGGTTCTACGCCTGGTATCAGGCCGGCTTCCCGCGCGATCCCGACACCGGCGCCCCGCCTCCGGAATACTTCAAGCGCGGCCAGGACGAATGGCTGCAGCTCACCTGGGACGAGGTGAGCGACATCATCGCCAAGGCCCTCATCAACATCGCCAGCACCTATTCGGGCGAGGAGGGACGCCGGCGGCTCGAGCGCCAGGGCCACTACCACCCGGCCATGCTCGACGCCATGCGGGGTGCCGGCACCCAGGTGCTGAAGTTCCGCGGCTCCATGCCCTTCATCTCGGTGATCCGCTACACCTCGCCCTACCGCATGGCCAACATGATGGCGCTTTTGGATTCCCACATCCGCGGCACCGACGCCGCCACCGCCCTCGGCGGCCGGGGCTGGGACAACTACGCCTTCCACACCGACCTCGCGCCCGGCCATCCGATGGTGACCGGCCAGCAGAACACCGAGTTCGACCTGTGTCTGTGGGAGTATTCCAAGCTCATCCTGCTCTGGGGCATGAACCCCTTCGCCACCAAGATGCCCGACTGCCACTGGCTCACCGAGGCGCGCATCAAGGGCAGCCGGGTGATCGTGATCTCCAACGACTACTCGCCGAGCGCCCGCAGCGCGGATGAGGTGATCATCGTCCGCACCGCCACCGACACCGCCCTCGCGCTCTCGCTCGCCTACGTGATCATGAAGGAGGAGCGCTACCAGCCGGAGGCGGTGCGCAACTGGACCGACATGCCGCTGTTGGTGCGGCTCGACAACGGCAAGCTGCTCCGGGCGCGCGACATCATTCCCGACTACACCCCGAAGCCGCTCGAGAAGGCGGTGGTGTTCAAGAAGGGGGACAAGCTCCCGCCCTTCTTCCAGCAGAAGAAACAGTACATTCCGGAGTCCCTGCGCAACGAGGACATCGACGACTTCGTGGTGTGGGACGCCAGCGCCGGCGAACCCCGCATCGTCAGCCGCGACGACGTCGGACCCCAGTTCGCCCGCCTCGGCATCGAACCGGCGCTCAGAGGCCGCTTCCGGGTGACCACCGTGGACGGCAGCGAGGTCGAGGTGCGGCCGCTGTTCGACGTCTATTTCGAATTCCTCGAGGAGAACTACCGTCCCGAGAAGGCCGAGCTCATCACCGGCGTGCCCGCCGCCACCATCGAACGGCTCGCGCGCCTGATCGCGGACCATCCGCGGCAGATGAAGCTCACCCAGGGCATGGGGGTCAACCAGTACCAGCACGCGGACCTCAAGGACCGCGCCATGTACCTGCTGTGCGCGCTCACCGACAACATCGGCCACCTCAGCGGCAACATCGGCTCCTATGCCGGCAACTTCCGGCTGCCGCTGTTCAACGGCGCCGGCCAGTATCTCGCCGAGAATCCCTTCGACATCGAGCTCGATCCCGCCAAGCCGGCCCGGGTGCGCTTCTACTGGCGCGGGGAGTCCGCCCACTTCTACTCGCACGACGACCACCCGCTGGTGGTGGGCGACCGCCTGCTCACCGGCCGGACCCACATGCCCACCCCCACCAAGAGCATGTGGTTCGTGGACGCCAACTCGGCCTTGGGCAACGCCAAGTGGAAATACAACATCATCATGAACACGCTGCCCAAGATCGAGATGGTCGTCACCAACGAGTGGTGGTGGTCTCTGACCTGTGAGTATTCAGACATCGTTCTCGGCGTGGACGCCTGGAACGAGAACAAGTACTGGGACATCGCCGGCTCGGTGACCAATCCGTTCGTCTATGTGTGGCCCAAGACCGGCCACCGGCGCTTCTTCGACACCCGCAACGACGCCGAGGCCTTCGCCCTGGTGGCGGCCCGCCTGGCGGAGCTCACCGCCGATTCCCGCTTCGCCGACTATTGGGCGTTCGTGCTCAAGGGCGAGCAGGAGATCTACGTGCAGCGGGTGATCGACGCCTCGAGCAACCTGCGCGGCTACCGGCTCGAGGAGATCGGCGAGCGGGCCCAGCGCGGTATTCCGAGCCTGATCCTCACCCGCAGCTATCCCAAGTATGTGGGCGGCGATCAGGTGGTGGACGGCCAGCCCTGGTACACCAAGTCGGGCCGGCTCGAGTTCTACCGCGAGGAGCCGGAGTTCATCGAGGCGGGCGAGAACCTGCCGGTGCACCGGGAGGCGGTGGATTCCACCCACTTCGAGCCCAATGTGATCGTGGCGCGGCGTCACCCGCTGCATCGCCCGGCGGCGCCCGA
>JALSGW010000114.1 GCA_026982585.1 Alphaproteobacteria bacterium
CGATCCCCGATCCGCTCGCGGGCCAGTTGATCCAAAGCGAGGGCGAGTATTGGCGGACGGTGCGGGAGGGCCCGTATCGGTTCTACGCCGGCTGGTTCCTGGTGCTGGTGGTGGCGCTGCTCGCGGTGTTCTTCGCGCTGCGCGGGCGCATCCGGGTGGAAAGCGGCTTTTCCGGCATCCGCATCCGGCGCTTCGGCTTTTTCGAGCGCTTCGTCCACTGGCTCACCGCGATCAGCTTCGTGCTGCTGGCGCTCACCGGCCTCAACATGATCTACGGGCGCGAATGGGTGCTGCCCTTGATCGGTCCCGGGGCGTTCGCCGGCCTCACCTTCTACGGCAAGCTCGTCCACAACTACCTCGCCTTCGGCTTCATGCTGGGGGTGGCGCTGATGTTCCTGCAGTGGGTGTGGTACAACCTCCCCAACCGGTACGACATCCAGTGGATGCTGCGGGGCGGCGGCATCTTCGGCGGCGGCCATCCGCCGGCCAAGAAGTTCAACGCCGGCCAGAAGGTGATCTTCTGGCTGGTGGTGCTGGGCGGCTTCTCGCTCTCCCTCTCGGGCCTGCAGCTGCTCTTCCCCTATCAGTTCTCCTTCTTCGCCGACACCTTCGCGGTGTTCAACGCCTGGTTCGGCACCGAGCTGCCCACCGAGCTGGCGCCGATCCAGGAGCAGCAGCTCGCCCTGATCTGGCACGGGGTCGCAGCGGTGTTCATGATCGGGGTCATCCTCGCCCATATCTACATCGGCACGCTCGGCATGGAGGGGGCGTTCGATGCCATGTGGAAGGGCGAGGTGGATCTCAACTGGGCGCGCGAGCACCACAATCTGTGGGTGGAGGAACTCGAGGCGAAGGGCACCGTCGCCCAGCCGGCGGAGTAGGCGGATGCGCATCGGGGGCATGTTGCTGGCCGCGGCGGCGGTGGTCGGCGGATGGCAGGCGGCGCTGGCGCAGCTCTCGGCCGAGGAGGTGGCGCGGCGCGTCGCGGCACGCTTCGGCGTGGAGGTGCTCAAGGTGCGGGAGGTGGAGGACGAGCGCGGGCGGCTGTTCGCGGTCACGGTGCTGCTTCCCGAGGAGGCCGGCAACGCCGCCTTCCAGGTGGGGATCCTCTATGTCGATGCGGAGACGGCGGAGCCGGTGCCGCGCCTGGTCCATCGGCCCGCCGGCTATGAGCTGCCGCGTCCGTTGCCCGGAGCGCCGGAGCCGGTGCGCGAGCGTATGATGGCGCCCCGCTACGGACCGCAGGCGGGACGGTGAGACGGAGGTGATCGGGGTGCGGAGGAGGGCGGCTTTCTGCGCGCGGATCGCGGCCCTTGCGCTGGCGGGTGTGCTGTTCGGGACCTCGGAGGCGCCCGCGCGGGAGGGCGAGGCGTTCGTGGTCCACGGCGGGCCCGTCAAGGACGTGACGGTGGCGGGAGGGGTGCTCGCCACCGCCGGCTTCGACTACAGCATCGTGCTCTGGGAGCGGGAGAGCGGCCGGGTTCGGGCGCGGCTGCTCGCGCACCGGGGGCCGGTCTATGCGGTGGCGGCGGATCCGGCGCGCGATCTTCTGGTGTCCGCCTCCGACGACGGGGCGCTTGGGGTGTGGAGCCTTAAGGAGGGTGCGCTCCTGGTGCGGACGCCCGGGCATGAGGGCAAGAGCGTGGCGGTGGCGCTGTCGCCGAGCGGCCGGTTCGCCGCCACCGCCGGCTGGGACGGGCGGGTGATCGTCTGGGCGGTGCCCAGCGGCGAGCCGGTGGTACGGCTCGAGGAGCCGCTCGTGCGCTTTACCGGCGTGGCGTTCGTCGACGAGGAGCGGCTCGCGGCGGCCGACCAGGCGGGCGCGCTCCGGCTCTGGCGCTGGCGGGAGCGGCGCCTGCAGTGGCGCAGCGAGGGCAACGGTTTTCCCATCACCCGTCTGCTCGCCCGCGGCGGGCGGCTCTGGAGTGGGGCCATCGACGGCACCATCCGCGCCTGGCGGGCTGCGGACGGCGGCGAGCTGTTGCGCCTTTTGGGCCAGAGCGAGCCGGTGCTGAGCCTGGCGGCGAGCGCCGACGGCGGGCGGCTTGCGAGCGGCACCGCGGCGGGCACCATCTACGTCTGGGATGCGCGCGAGCAGCGGGCGGAGCGGGTGCTGCGGGCGCCCGGGGGGCCGGTGTGGGCGCTCGCCCTCGACGCGGAGGGACGGTTTCTCTACACGGGCCACGGGGACGGGGCGCTTCGGGTGTGGGATCTCGAGACCGGGCTCCAGATCGCCGGCCCCAGAGAGACCTATGTGAGCGCCACCGACCGGGTGGCGGCCGCCTTCGGCGCACCGAAGCTGTTCAACACCTGTCGGCTTTGCCATTCGCTCACGCCGGACGGGGAGAACAAGTCCGGCCCCACCTTCTACGGGCTGTTCGGCCGCCGGGTGGGCGGCCTCGAAGGCTACAGCTACAGCGAGGCGCTCAAGGCGGCCGACTTCGTGTGGACCGAGGAGACGGTGGCGGAGCTGTTCACCCTCGGGCCGGACCGCTATCTGCCCGGCACCAAGATGCCGGTGCAGAAGGTCAACGACCGTGAGGAACTCGAGCGGCTGGTCCGGTGGCTGGCGGAGGTGACCGCCTCTCTCGAGGCAGGGGCGAACGCGCAAGCGGAGGATTGACATGAAGGCCTTTCTCGCGGCCCTGGTCGTCGTCGTGGTGATCGCGGTGGCGGCTCATCTGGGCTTCCAGCAGATCGCGCCGGATTGGAACGCCGCCGCGGTGGGGAGCGTGCCCCAGAGCGTGCGCCTCGCCCCCTCCGACATGCCGGAGATCGGGGTCAGACTGCAGCCGGTCATCCTGCCCTCCGGGGAGGAGAACATGCGCAGCTTCGAGGCCGGCACGCTGGCCTGCGCCCGCTTCCGCGCCTCGCACATGTTCAGCGATCCCTCGGGCCGCATCGGCCAGGCGCCCGCCGGCGTCGCCTGTGCGAAGGTGAGCGTCCGTCCGCCCGAAGACGCGGTGCGCTGAGGCGCGGAGAGAGGATAGCGGCGATCTTGAGGGCGGCGGCCCGGGCGGGGCGGCGCAGGGAGAGGTCCCTGGGAGGCGCGCGATGCGGCACCGCGAGCGAAGGATGGTCCAGGGGCGCGCTCTGCCGCGCGGGCGGCAGGTCGATCCCGGCGCGCTCGAAGAGGTGCGGCGATTGCTGCCCGAAGCCCCCCGGCGCGAGCATCTGATCGAATATCTGCACCTGATCCAGGACCGCTTCGGCCATCTGTCGGCAGCCCATCTGGCGGCGCTCGCAGAAGCGCTGCGGCTGGCCCAGGCCGAGGTCTTTGAGGTCGCCACCTTCTATGCCCACTTCGACGTGGTGAAGGAGGGCGCGCTGCCGCCGCCACCTGTGACCGTGCGGGTGTGCGACGGCCTGCCCTGTGCGCTCGCGGGCGGCGAGCGCTTGTGCGCGCGGTTGCGCGAGCGCTGGGATCCCCGCCGGGTGCGGGTGGTGCGCGCACCCTGCATGGGGGCCTGCCATCGGGCGCCGGCCTGTCTCGTGGGACGCCGGCGGGTGGAGGAAGCGAGCGTTGTGCGGGTGGCGGAGGTGGTGGAAGAGGGGCGCTTCGATCCGGAACTTCCCGCCGCCGTCGCCCTCGCCCCCTATCGCGCCATGGGCGGCTACGACACCCTCCTCGGGCTGCGGCGCGGGGAGCTCGAGCCCGAGCGGGTGCTGCGAACGCTCGAGGAGGCGGGGCTGCGCGGACTGGGCGGGGCCGGATTTCCCACCGCCCGCAAATGGGCGATCGTGCGCGACCAACCCGCCCCGCGTTTCGCCGTGGTCAACGCGGACGAGAGCGAGCCCGGCACCTTCAAGGACCGCCATCTGCTCGCGAGCGATCCCCATCGCATGATCGAGGGGCTGTTGATCGCCGCCGAGGTGGTGGGAGCCGAGCGGGCGTATGTCTACCTGCGGGACGAATATCCCGATCTGCACGAGGTGCTTCGCCGGGAGATCGCGGCGCTCGAGGAGGCGGGGTTGATCGCGCCCGGTTTCATCGAGCTGCGGCGCGGTGCCGGGGCGTATATCTGCGGCGAGGAATCGGCGATGCTCGAGAGCATCGAGGGCAAGCGCGGGCTGCCGCGCCATCGCCCGCCCTATGTGGCGAGCCGCGGCCTGTTCGGGCGCCCGACCCTGGTCAACAACGTCGAGACCCTGTGGTGGGTGCGGGACATCCTCGAGAAGGGCGGCGCCTGGTACGCCGC
>JALSGW010000115.1 GCA_026982585.1 Alphaproteobacteria bacterium
CCCGTCCAGCCGTGCCAGCAGACCGTCCACATCGAGCTTGGCGCCGATGGCCGGGATCAGCACCGGAACGCCCCCGGCGCCCGCCACCACCGCCTCCACATAGCGGTCGAGCACGCGGTGATGGCGCCGCGATTCCTCCTCGCGCAGGCAGCAGGTGATACCGATCAGGGGTCGCATGGCATGCTCTGTCGAATCGGGAAGGCGCACCGAGGGCCGCCCGGTTTGGGGCTTTTCCGGACTTCAGTTAGGAGCGTCCCGCTTCGGTTCAATGCGCCGCAGGCGGGCCTGCCCTCCTCCCGTGGGCGCATCAGCTACCGGAGGGAGAGCGGGTGCGCAGGGCCCCGGCCAGCACCGCCGCCCAGCCCAACAGCAGCAGGGTCCCACCGAAGGGGGTGACGAGGGCCGTGGTGCCGGGCGCTCCGAAGGCGAGTGCCGTGAGGGAGCCGGAGAACAACACCACGCCGGCGAGGAACAGGGCGAGCCTGAGCCGGGTGAGCTGACCGAGCGCCTGCAGGCCCAACAGCGCCAGCGCGTGCCACATGGCGTAGCGGGAGGCCTTCTCCATCCAGGCGATCGCGCGGGGATCGTCGAGGCCGTGGGCGGCGAGCGCGCCGCCCGCCACCGCAAACAAGCCGAACAACGCCGCCACGGCGACGGCCTGTGCTCCGGGCGCCGCCTGTCCGCTCATGTGGTTTGCCCGTCTTGGCGCGGCAGGTCCATGAGCCTCGCGCCGAAGGCGGCGTCGGTGACCAGCCGGCCGTTCACGAAGGCCCGGCCCTCGTATTTGTAGACGCCGAGCTTGGCGCGCAGCTGCCGGACCTCGAGGCGCAGCTGATCGCCCGGGCGCACGGGATGGCGGAAGCGCGCCCGGTCGATGGCCATGAAGTAGACCGACGCCCCCGCCACCTCGGGCCCGACGCTGGAGATGGTGAGCACGGCCGCGGTCTGGGCCAGGGCCTCGATGGTGAGCACCCCCGGCAGCACCGGATCCTCCGGAAAGTGGCCGAGAAAGAAGGGCTCGTTGATGGTCACGTTCTTGATGCCGACCGCCCGCTCGTGGGCGGTGATCTCCACCACCCGATCCAGCAGAAGGAAGGGATAGCGGTGCGGGATCAGGCGCCGGATGGTCTGGACGTCGACGTCGGGCAGGCGCGTTCCCGGCGGATGGGCCGAATCGGGCATGGAGGCGCTCCTCAGGCGGGATCAATTGCCGGGGGGCGGGACCTTCACTTCCGGCAGGCGCCGGTTGAGTTCCTCCAGCACCTCCTCGGTGAGGTCCAGCTTGGGCGAGAACAACAGCACCGTGCTGCTCGGCAGCACCAGGTTGAAGCCGCGGGATTCCGCCATGCCGCCGATGATCTCGAGGATGGCGTCGCGCACCACCGCATAGGCCTGGGCGGAGGCGGTGTCGAGCTCGCGGCGGCGCTGCTGGACCAGGCGCTGGACCCGCGCCGCCTCCTCCTCGAAGGCGCGCCGGCGCTGCTGGAAGGCCTCCGGGGAGAGGAGCGCGCGCTGGCGGCTCAGCTCCCGGTCCTGTTCCAACAGCTCCTGTTCCTTGGCGCTGATCTCCTCCTGGTAGCGCTTGCGTCGGGCCTCGATCTGGGCCCGGATGCTCTGGGCCGCCTTGGATTCGCTGAGAAGCCGCTGGTAGTCCACCACCGCCACCACCGCCTCGGGCAGCCTTTGGGCGGCGAGATCGCGCGCGGCCGATACGACCACCAGCACGAGCGCGAGGAGTGCCAACAGCGCCCGAAGCGGGAGGCGGACGGCGGCGGCACCCGGCGGGCTAGAAGCGGGCGCCGAAGGTGAGGCGGAAGGATTCGGTCTTGTCCTCGTCATCCTTGATGATCGCCCGTGCAAAGTCGATCGACAGCGGACCGAGCGGGGACAGCCACGACACGCCGACCCCGACGCTCAGGCGCGGATTGCCCGAATCGAGCAGGGCCGGCCCCGACAGATCCACGTCGGTGAGGCTGCCGCCCTCGGCGAAGGCGCGGCCGAACATGCGCAGTTCCTTGGGCAGGCCGAGGGGGAAGCGCAGCTCGGCGGTGCCGACATAGTAGAGATTCCCACCCAATGCATCCCCGGTGTTGCGGTCGCGCGGGCCCACGCCCGCCTGCTGGAACCCGCGCAGCGACGCTCCGCCCAGGAAGAACCGTTCGCTGAGCGGCACGTCCTCGCCCAGGCCGAGGATGTAGCCGGCGCTCACGCCCAGGCTCAACACCACCTCCGAGGTGAGCGGGAAGTAGTATTCGCCCCGCAGTTCGTTGCGCAGGTAGCGGGTGTCGCCGCCAAGCCCGGCGAGGTCCTGGCTGAGCCGCAGGAAGTAGCCCTCGTTGGGCAGAAACCGGCTGTCGCGACGGTCGTAGACGAGCGTGTGACCGATGGCGGAAATCCAGCGGGTTCCCTGTTCCTGGAGGATGAACGGGGATGCCGTGGCGGCGATATTGCGCACCTCGACCCGGCGCAGCGTGTAGCGCACGCTCTGTTCCAGGAACTCGCCCAGGGCGAAGCCGAACCGCAGCCGCCCCCCGGTGCGCTGCTCGTTGTACGAGCCCTGGGCCTGGAAGTCGAGCCGGCGGTGGAAGAGGTCGATGCCGGCGGACAGCTCCCGGTCCATGAAATAGGGTTCGGTGAAGCTGAAATCGGCCTCCTGGCGTTCGCCCGCGAAGGTGAGCTGGAGCCGGAGGCTCTGGCCGCGCCCGAGCAGATTGCGCTCGCTCAGCTGGATGTCGAACAGGGGGCCGTCGGTGGTCGAGTAGCCGGCCCCGAAGGACAGGCTGCCGGTGGACCGCTCGCTCACCTCGACCGCGATGATCAACCGGTCCGGCGCGCTGCCGGGACGGGTCTCGACGTCCACCCGCTCGAAATAGCCCAGATTCCGCACCCGCTGGATGGAACGGCGCAGCAGCGCGGCGTTGAAGGGATCACCCTCGGCGAGTCGGAATTCGCGACGGATCACCTCGTCCAGGGTGCGCAGATTGCCCCGGATCTCGATGCGCTCGACGTAGACCCGCGGCCCCTCGTCGATGCGGAACAAAAGGTCCACCACCCCGGCCTCGCGGTCGAGGTCCTCCACCGGTTCCACCTGGGCGAAGGCGAACCCGAGCCGGCCCAGCTCCTCGGTCAACCGCTGCACCGTCTCCTCGACCGCATCGCCGTCGTAGATCCGTCCCTCGCGCGGCAAAAGCAGACCTCGAAGCTCCTCCACCGGCAGTTCGGCGAGGGTGGTGGCGAGCTCGACGGTGCCGAAGCGGTAGCGCGGCCCCTCCTCGAGGGAGAAGGTGAGGAAGAAGCAGGCGCCGTCCGGGCTGAGCTGGACGTTGACCGCGAGCACCCGCATCTCGGCGAAGCCGCGCGCCCGGTAGTAGCGCCGCAGCAGTTCCTTATCGAGCTCGACGCGGTCCGGATCATAGGTGTCGGCGGCGGTGAAGAAGCGGAACCAGGCCCGCTCCTTGGTCTCGATCACCCCGCGCAGGGTCCGGTCGGGGAAGCTCTCGTTGCCGACGAAGGCGATCGCGCACACCCGAGTGAGCGGGCCTTCGTCGATCTCGAACACCAGGTCCACCCGGTTCTGTTCGAGCTCGATCACCTTGGGCTCCACCTTGGCGGCATAGCGTCCCGAGCGCCGGTAGACCTCGAGGATGCGCTCCACCGCGTTCTGCACCCGTGCCCGGGAGAACACCGAGCGCGGCCGCAGACCCACCTCGGCCGCGAGCTCCTCGTCCTCGATGCGCAGATTGCCCTCGAAGGCGATGCGGTTGATGATGGGGTTCTCGACCACCCGCACCACCAACACGTCGCCGCGCCGTTCGATCGCCACATCGTCGAAGAAGCCGGTGGCGAACAGGTTTTTGAGGGAGCGTTCGAGTTCCACGGGATCGAACGGATCGCCCCGGCCCAGGGTGAGATAGCTTTCGATGGTGGAGGCCTCGATGCGCAGGTTGCCCTCCACCTGGATGTCCCGGATCACATCCGGCTGGGCCCGGGCGGCGGGCCCGCCGGAGAGGGCGAGCGCGACAGATATCAGGACGAGCCCGAGCCACCGCCGCAAGCAAGCAGGCATCTCCCCCCTCCCGTGGCTGAAGCGGCGAACCCCCGCCCGTCGGATGGCGCTCACTCCACCAGGAAGCTGAAGATCTCGAGGTTGCGCAGATCGTTCCAGGTGGCGAACAGGAGCAGGCTCAGGACCAC
>JALSGW010000116.1 GCA_026982585.1 Alphaproteobacteria bacterium
CGATCTGCAGTATATCCAGATCCGCCATCGGTTCCACTTTCGATTGAGAGAATGCGAGCAAACTGTTCCATCCTGCGGAAGTCGGCCCCGCCGCCTTCGCCACCTCCGCGCCGCGGCCCTATATAGACCCAGGCAGGCGGCAGGAGGGCTGGTGGTGCAGGTCAGGCTACCCGAAGCCGATCCCGACATCCTGGGCGCGCGTGCGCACATCGTTGCCGATCTGCGCGCCATCCTCGGCCCCGACCAGGTGATCGACGACCCCGACCGCCTGCGGGCCTACGAGTGCGACGGTCTCACCGCCTATCGGTGCCCCCCGATGGTGGCGGTGCTGCCCGAGACCACCGAACAGGTGGCGGAGCTGCTCCGCTATGCGCGCCAGCGCGGCATCAAGGTGGTGCCGCGGGGTGCCGGCACCTCGCTCTCCGGAGGCGCGCTGCCGCTTGCCGACGGCATCCTGCTCGTGATGACCCGCTTCAACCGCATCCTCGAGATCGATTACGAAAACCGCGCCGTGCGGGTGCAGCCCGGGGTCACCAATCTCGCCATCACCCGGGCGGTGGAGGAGCACGGGTTCTACTATGCCCCCGATCCCTCCTCCCAGATCGCCTGCACCATCGGCGGCAATGTCGCCGAGAACTCGGGCGGCGTGCACTGCCTCAAATACGGCCTCACCGCCCACAATGTGCTGGGCGTGGAGCTGGTGTTGCCCGACGGCGAAATCCTCAGGCTCGGCGGCAAGCATCCCGAGTGCGACGGCTATGATCTGTTGGGGGTGGTGATCGGCTCCGAGGGCATGCTCGGCGTCGTCACCGAGGTCACGGTGCGCATCCTCCCCAAGCCCGAGACGGCGCGGGCGGTGTTGATGGGTTTTGCCAGCGTGGAGCAGGCCGGCGACTGTGTGGCCGCGATCATCGCCCACGGCATCCTGCCCGCCGGGCTCGAGATGATGGACCGGCTCGCCATCCACGCCGCCGAGGACTTCTGCGCCCCGGGTTATCCCCGCGAAGCCGAGGCGCTGTTGATCTGCGAACTCGACGGACCGGCGGCGGAGGTGGAGCATTTGATCGGGGTGATCGGCAGCATCGCCCGCCAGCACGGCGCCTTCCTGGTCCAGGCCAGCACCAGCGAGGAGGAGCGGCTGCGCTTTTGGGCCGGACGCAAGAACGCCTTTCCCGCCGTCGGCCGCATCTCGCCCGACTACTACTGCATGGACGGCACCATCCCCCGCAAGCGCCTCGCCGAGGTGCTCGCGCGCATGCGGGAGATGAGCGAACGCTACGGCCTTCGGGTGGCCAACGTGTTCCACGCCGGCGACGGCAACCTCCATCCCCTCATCCTCTACGACGCCAACGCCCCGGGGGAGTTGGAGCGGGCCGAGCAGTTCGGCGCCGAGATCCTCAAACTGTGCGTCGCCGTGGGCGGCGTGCTCACCGGCGAACACGGTGTCGGCATCGAGAAGCGCGACCTCATGCCGGTGATGTTCAGCGAGGCCGAGCTCGACCAGCAGCAACGGGTCAAGTGCGTCTTCGACCCCGACCAGATCCTCAACCCGGGCAAGGTCTTCCCCACCCTTCACCGCTGCGCGGAACTGGGCCGCGTGCACGTGCACGGCGGCCGGCTGCGCTTTCCCCACCTGCCGAGGTTCTAGATGGACCAGGAACTTCAGCCCTCCTCCGAGGAGGAGGTGGAAGAGATCGTGCGCGCCGCGCTTGTGGACCGCCGCACCCTCCAGCTCCAGGCCGGCGCCACCAAGACCGGCTTCGGCCACCCGGTGCGCGCCGACCATGCGCTCCATCTCGACCGCCTCGAGGGCATCACCCTCTACGAGCCCGAGGAGCTGGTGCTCGCCGCCAAGGCCGGCACTCCCCTCGCCCGCATCGAATCCGTGCTGGCCGAAAACCGCCAGGAGCTCGCCTTCGAGCCGGCCGACTACGGATGGCTGTTGGGCGCTTCAGCGGACCGCCAGACCATCGGCGGGGTGATCGCCTGCAATCTCTTCGGCCCGCGCCGCATCAAGGCCGGCTCCGCGCGCGATCATCTGCTCGGCGTCCGCTGCGTCACCGGACGCGGCGACAGCGTGCGCGCCGGCGGCCGGGTGATGAAGAACGTCACCGGCTACGATCTGCCCAAACTGCTGTGCGGCTCCTTCGGCACCCTGGCGGTGCTCACCGAGGTCACCCTCAAGGTGCTGCCCGCCGCCGAAACGGTGGGCACCCTGCTGCTCCACGGCGGCTCCGAGCCGGAGCTTCTCGCAGCCCTGCGCAGGGCCATGGGCACCCCCTTCGAGGTCTCGGGCGCGGCCCTCCTTCCCGAGCTTCCCGCAAGCCGCTCCGAGGTGGCCGCGGTGCGGACCGTCGGCGCACCGCTCGCCCTGCTCCGGGTCGAGGGGCCGCCCCCTTCGGTCGCCTACCGCCTCGCCCGCCTCGCCGAGGAGATCGCGGCCTCCGGACTGCAGACGCGCGAGCTCGAGGACGCCCCATCCCGCACCCTGTGGCGGGAGGTCCGGGACCTCCGCCTCATCCCCCGCGAACGCCCGCTCTGGCGGCTCGCGGTGCCGCCCACCGCCGCCGACGCCCTCGCAGCGGAGCTCGCCCAGCGATCCCCGGAACGGCTGTACGACCAGGCAGGCGGGCTCATCTGGCTCGCCGTGGAAGAGGCGGATCCCGAGGACGCGAGCCGGCTGCGCAAACGCATCGACGCCGTCTCGGGCCAGGCCACCCTGGTGCGGGCGCCGGAGCCAGTGCGGGCCCGAATCCCCGTCTTCCATCCCAGGACCGGAGTGCGGCGCGCCCTCGAGCGCCGGGTCAAGGAGGCCTTCGATCCCATGGGCATCCTCAACCCCGGCCGCATCGACCCGGAGTTTTGACCATGCAGACCCGCTTTCGCCCCGAACAGCTCGCGGATCCCGCCATCCGGGAGGCCGACGGCATCCTGCGCTCCTGCGTGCACTGCGGCTTCTGCACCGCCACCTGCCCCACCTACGTGTTGCTCGGCGATGAACTCGACAGCCCCCGCGGCCGCATCTACCTCATCAAAAATATGCTGGAGGAACAGAAGGTTTCCCCGAGCGTCGTCGTCCACATCGACCGCTGTCTTTCTTGTCTTTCCTGCATGACCACGTGCCCGTCCGGCGTCGACTACATGCATTTGATCGACCAGGCGCGCGCCTTCATCGAGCGCAACCATCGAAGACCGCTGGGCGACCGCCTGTTCCGGGCCCTGGTGGCGGCTCTGGTGCCGCGGCCCACCCTGTTCCGGCTCGCTTCATTGGCCGGCTCCTGGACCCGGCCGCTCACCCGATGGCTGCCGGGCCGGCTCGGCGCCATGGCGGCGAGCGCACCCCGCAGCCTGCCGCCGCCCTCCCCGCTGGACCGACGCCAGCGCCTGAAGCCGCAAGGACGGCGCCGCGGCCGGGTGGCGCTGCTTTCAGGTTGCGCCCAGCAGGTGCTCGCCCCCGAGATCAACGAAGCCACCGTCCGCCTTTTGCTCCGCATGGGCCTCGAGGTGGAGGTGGTGCCGGATGCGCGCTGCTGCGGTGCGCTTCCCCACCACATGGGCAAGCCCGAGGCGGCCCGACGCCACGCCTGGCGCAGCATTTCCGCCTGGCTCGGCATCCACCGCTCGGACCCGCTGGACGCCATCGTGGTCAACGCTTCCGGCTGCGGCCTGATGGTCAAGGACTACGCCCATCTGTTCCGGGGCGACCGCGAGCGGGAGGAGGCGGCGCGGGAGGTGGCCGGGCTTGCCCGCGACCTGCACGAGGTGGTGGAGACCTTCGGCCTGCCCCCCTTGCATCGCAAGCCCGCCTGCAGCGTCGCCTGGCACGCTCCCTGTTCGCTCCAGCACGGGCTGCGGCGGGCTGCGCTCGGCCCGCGCCTCCTCGCCCAGGCCGGCTTCGCGGTGCGCACCCCGGCCGAGGCGCATCTGTGCTGCGGCTCGGCGGGCGCCTACAGTCTGCTCCAGCCGGACATCTCAAGGCGCCTCGCCGAACGCAAGGCGGACCGGCTTGAGGCCACCGGCGCCGATCTCGTCGCCAGCGCCAATATCGGCTGCATCCTGCACCTGAGGGAGGCGACGGCGATGCCGGTGGTCCACACCGTCCAGCTCCTGGACTGGGCCACCGGCGGTCCGCTGCCCGAGGCGCTCGACGCGAACATCCCGGCCGGGGCCGACGAGGATCGGGCTGCGCAAC
>JALSGW010000117.1 GCA_026982585.1 Alphaproteobacteria bacterium
CACTACCGGCCGGCGCTGGAGCGCGTGGGGCTGCGTTTTTCCGGCATGAGCCCCGACGGCCGGCTGCCGGAGATCGTGGAACTCGAGGACCACCCCTGGTTCATCGGGGTCCAGTTCCACCCCGAGCTCAAGTCCCGGCCCTTCGCACCCCATCCCCTCTTCGCCTCCTTCGTCGAGGCGGCGGTCCGACAGTCGAGGTTGGTATGACGAAAGGCGTGCGCGTGGTGCGCATCGGAGCGCTCGAGCTCGCCAACGATCGGCCCCTGGTCCTGATCGCCGGTCCCTGCGCCATCGAGAGCCGGGAGCACACCCTGTTCATGGCGGAACAGCTCGCCGATCTCGCGCGGCGGCTCGAGCTCCCGCTCATCTTCAAGGCCTCCTTCGACAAGGCCAACCGGACCCGGGCGGACAGTCCGCGCGGGGTGGGACTCGAGGAGGGGGTGGCGATCCTGGGTGAAGTCCGGGCGCGCTTCGGGCTGCCGGTGCTCACCGACGTGCACGAGAGCTGGCAGTGCCGGCCGGTGGCGGAAGCGGTGGACGTGCTGCAGATCCCCGCCTTCCTGTGCCGGCAGACCGATCTCCTCAAGGCGGCCGCCGCCACCGGACGGGTGGTGAACGTCAAAAAAGGCCAGTTCCTCGCCCCCGCCGACATGGCCCATGTGGTGGCCAAACTGGAATCCGCAGGCGCCCGCGGCATCCTCCTGACCGAGCGCGGCGCCTGTTTCGGCTACCGGCAGCTCGTGACCGACCTGCGCGCGCTCGCGGTGATGGCCGAGAGCGGCTGGCCGGTGGTGTTCGACGCCACCCATTCGGTGCAGCAGCCGGGCGGCCGCGACGGTGCGAGCGGAGGCGAGCGCAGGTTCGTGCCGCTGCTCGCGCGGGCCGCGGTGGCCACCGGCATCGCCGCGCTCTTTCTGGAGACCCACGATCGGCCCGAACAGGCCGTGAGCGACGGCCCCAACATGGTCCCGCTCGCCCGACTCGAACATCTGCTCCTAGACCTCCTGCGCTTCGACGCCCTGGCCAAACGCCATCCGCTTCCGGTTCTCGAGGACACACAGGAGCTGCCATGACCGTCACCCAAAAGACCGCCATCATCGCCGTCCGCGCCCGGGAGATCCTGGATTCCCGCGGCCATCCCACGGTGGAAGCGGAAGTGCAGCTGGCAGACGGCAGCCTGGGGCGCGCCGCCGTCCCCTCGGGCGCCTCCACCGGCTCAAGGGAGGCGGTGGAGCGCCGGGACCGGGATCCCCGCCGCTACCACGGAAGGGGCGTGGTCGGCGCGGTGGAAGCGGTGCTGGGCGAGATCGCGGACGCCTTGTCGGGCCGCGATGCGCGCGAACAGGCGGAGATCGACCGCACCCTGATCGATCTCGACGGCACCCCCAACAAAGCGCGCCTGGGCGCGAACGCCATCCTCGCGGTCAGTCTCGCCACCGCCCGGGCGGCGGCGCAAAGCGCGGACCAGCCGCTCTACCGTTACCTGGGCGGGCTCAGGGCACGGCTGCTGCCGGTGCCGCTCATGAACCTCCTGAACGGCGGCGCCCACGCCGACAACCGGCTCGACTTCCAGGAGATCATGATCGCCCCGGTTGGGTTTGCGAGCTTTCGCGAGGCGCTGCGGGCGGGAGCGGAGGTGTTCCACTGCCTCAAATCCGCGCTCAAGGAGCGCGGGCTCAACACCAATGTGGGGGACGAGGGCGGATTCGCGCCCGACCTCGAAGGGGCCGAGGAAGCCCTCGAGCTTCTGCTCGCGGCCGTCGAGCGGGCGGGCTACGCCCCCGGCCGGGACATCCAGCTCGCCCTCGACGTGGCGGCGAGCGAGTTCCACAGCGAGGGAGTCTACCGGCTCGCGGGCCGGGGACGCGAGCTGGACCGGGACGCGATGGTGGACTATCTGGAGCGGCTCGTCCGCGACTATCCGATCTTCTCGATCGAGGACGGGCTCGCCGAGGACGACCGCGAGGGGTGGCGGCTTTTGACCGAGCGGTTGGGCAGCCGGGTGCAGCTCGTGGGCGATGATCTCTTCGTCACCAACCCAGCGATCCTGGCCGAGGGCATCGCACAGGGTCTCGCCAACGCGGTGCTGGTCAAGCTCAACCAGATCGGCACCCTGAGCGAGACCCTGGATGCGGTGGAGCTGGCCGCCCGCCACGGCTACCGCGCCATCATCTCCCACCGCTCGGGCGAGACCGAGGACAGCAGCATCGCCGATCTGGCGGTGGCGACCGGCTGTGGCCAGATCAAGACCGGGTCGGTGAGCCGGGGGGAGCGGACCGCCAAATACAACCGGCTGCTGCGCATCGAGGAGGAATTGGCCGGCGCGGCGCGCTATGCCGGGCGGACCATCCTTCCCGGAGCGGAGCCGCGCTCATGATGACCGGGGAACGATTGCTGGTCCTCCTCTACCGGGCGCGCCGGCTCGTGCGCGAGCACTGGCTCACGGTGCCGCTCGCGGCGCTGATCCTCTATTTCGGCTACCACGCCATCCACGGCAACCGCGGCCTCGTGGCCTGGATGGACAAGAAACGGGAGCTCGCGCTGCTGGAAGCCGAACGCGAGCGGCTCCTCGACGAGAAGGCGGAGCTTGCGGCCCGGGTGCGGGCCCTCGAGCCCTCGGGCGTGGATGCGGATCTCCTCGAGAGCGAACTGCGCCGGCTCGGCTATGTCCGCCCGGGCGAGCTGGTGGTGCTGTGGCCGGAGCGCTCGGAGCCGTCCGACCCCCTCCCCTGAGGGCGGCGGCATATCCACCATGCGCAACACGGGGTGGCTCAACCTTCGCTTTTCGACTAGGAGAGCGCAGCCCCACCCGCGATCGCGGCCGCCGGTCGGCGGCGGATGAGGAGGACGTGTCATGTGTGCGGTGGCCCGCAAGCGCAACAAGGCTAAGGTGTCCCAGGACGAGGCCGCGGCGGCGGAGCCCCTGCCTCCTGCCGACAAGCTCCTCGCCTTCTACCGCGACATGCTCCTGATCCGCCGCTTCGAGGAAAAGGCGGGCCAGCTCTACGGCATGGGGGTGATCGGCGGCTTCTGCCACCTCTACATCGGCCAGGAAGCGGTGTGCACCGGCATTCAGCATGCCCTCGAGCCGCGCGATTCGGTGATCACCAGCTATCGTGACCACGGCCACATGCTGGTCTCTGGCATGGATCCCAAGAAGGTGATGGCGGAGCTCGCCGGCCGCCGCACCGGCTATTCCAAGGGCAAGGGCGGCTCCATGCACATGTTCGCGGTGGACAAGGGCTTTTATGGCGGCCACGGCATCGTCGGCGCCCAGGTGCCGCTCGGCACCGGCATCGCCTTCGCCCACAAGTACCGGGAGGACGGCGGCATCTGCGCCACCTTCTTCGGCGAGGGTGCGGCCAACCAGGGGCAGGTGTACGAGGCCTTCAACATGGCCGCCTTGTGGAAGCTGCCGGTCCTCTATGTGATCGAGAACAACAAATACGCCATGGGCACCCCGCTCGACCGGGCCACCGCCCAGCCCGAACTCCACCAGCGCGGCCACGCCTTCGCCATTCCCGGCGAGCCGGTGGACGGCATGAACGTGATCGCGGTCTACAACAAGGCGCGGGAGGTGATCCCCCGGGTGCGCGCCGGCAGCCCCTACATCCTCGAGGCCCGCACCTACCGCTATCGCGGCCACTCCATGTCCGATCCGGCCAAATACCGCACCAAGGAGGAGGTGGAGGCGGTGCGTCGGCACCACGATCCCATCGACCAGCTGCGGCGGGTGATGCTCGAGGCGGGGATCGCCGGCGAGGCCGAGCTCAAGGAGATCGACCGGGAGATCCGCGCCGTGGTCAACGAGGCGGCGCGGTTCGCCCAGGAGAGCCCGGAGCCGGATGAGGCCGAGCTCTGGACCGACGTGCTGGTCGAGGACCGGGCCTGAGGTTGGGAGCGGAGAGGACGCGCGACCATGCCGATCGAAATCCGCATGCCGGCCCTCTCCCCCACCATGAGCGAGGGCACCATCGCCCGCTGGCTCAAGAAGGAGGGGGAGAAGGTGGAGCCCGGCGAGGTGCTGGCCGAGATCGAGACCGACAAGGCGACCATGGAGTTCGAGGCGGTGGACGAGGGGGTGCTGGCCCGCATCCTGGTCCCCGAAGGAAGCGAGGGGGTGAAGGTGGGAACCCCGATCGCCCTGCTGCTCGAAGAGGGCGAGGATCCGAAGGCCTTGGACCGGGCG
>JALSGW010000118.1 GCA_026982585.1 Alphaproteobacteria bacterium
ACTGCAGATCGATCGTGCCGGGCCGCGTTAACCTTTTGGCAACGAAAACGTGTCATTGTTCCGCACTGGTGGAAAAGACCTCAGGCCCGGTTCCGCTTCCAGGGGGTGCCGGCTGGCCTGACCGCCGAAGGATGGACCGCCTTCGGTGCGGGACTGTTGCCGGAGTTGGGACCATGTCGCACTCGATCGCCGATTCCTTGAGCGCGGCCGGGGTGAGACGTTCCGCCGGACTGCTCCCCCGCCTGTCGGAGGCGTGGGTGGTCGGGCGCGACGCCGCCCACCGTTACCTGCTCTTTCTGCGCTTTGCGCTCGTCAACCTGGCCGGCCTGGCGCTGTTCGCCGCAGCCTGGCTCGAGGGCTGGGTGGGGCTGCTGCTGGAGGCCGACCGCACCCGGCTCGTCCGGGTGATCGTGCTGGTGTTCCTGGTCGGGCTCGTGTGGTGCGGCCAGCGGGCGCTCGCGATCAGCCGCGAACTCAACGCCCTCAAGGCGCGCGCGCCCCGCGCGCAGGGGCATGTGGCCCGCTATCTGCACCAGGCCGCCGGGCTCGACGGGGCGAGCCGCGGCAATCTGGCGGCGGTGCTTCGGATCAAGCTCTATGCCCGCATCGCCCCCATCCGCCATCTCGCCAACACGCTCGTGTTGTTGGGGCTGATCGGCACCGTGATCGGCTTCATCATCGCCCTGTCCGGGGTGGATCCCGAGCTCGCCAGCGACGTCGCCGCGGTGGGGCCGATGATCGCCACCCTCATCGAGGGCATGTCGGTGGCCCTGCACACCACCCTCGTCGGCTCGCTGCTCAACATCTGGCTGATGGTCGCCTACCGCATCGTCGAAGGCGGGGTGGTGCGGCTGTTCACCCAGGCGGTGGAGATGGGGGAAGCCCATGTTCGGCCCTGAGCAGTTCGGCGACGACGACAACGGCACCGTCTTTCGCGACGTCATCATGCTGGCGCTCGCGGGCTTTGTCGCGGTGGTGCTGATCCTGCTGCCGCACCTCAATCCGCCCGGAGCGCGGCAGAGCCGGGAGGTGGACTCGCCGGGCAATGTGATCGTCGAGATCCGCTGGCCCGACGAGCTCGACGCCGACGTGGATCTGTGGGTGCAGGCGCCGGGCGACGTGCCGGTGGGGTATTCCAACAAGGGCGGGTTGATCTTCAATCTGCTGCGGGACGATCTCGGCAAGCGCGCCGATGCCACCGGCATGAACTACGAGGTCAGCTATTCCCGCGGCATCCCGCCCGGCGAATACACGGTCAACGTCCATCTCTACCGCAACGCCGCCGGCGTCTATCCGGTGCCGGTGACGGTGGTGGCGAGCGTCAAGCGCAACGCCTCCGAATCCGCGCGCCAGATCCTCGCAAGCCGCGTCGAGCTCAAGCGCGAGGGCCAGGAGATCACCGTCTTCCGCTTCAAACTCGACGAACGCGGCCGGCTCGTGCCCGGAAGCGTCCACAGCCTCAAACGGCCGCTTCGGGCGTGGAGGAACAAGTCATGACCACCGTACCCGAACTCTTCGCCGCAGCCGCCGCCCTCGCCACCCTGCTCGGCTTCATCGCCGTCTGGGCGCCAAGGCGTCTTTTGGTCAAAGTGGTGGCGGTCTTGGCCGTGGCCGGCTTCCTGCCGCTCGGCTATCTGGCCCTGGTGGAGCTCCTGAGCCGCCCCAAGCCGGTGGCCCTGGAATGGTGGCTGGCCCAGGCCGAGGAAGCCACCGTGCTGGGCAGTCTCATGAAGGAGGGCGAGGGCATCTATTTGTGGCTGCAGCTGGCCGAGGCGGAACAGCCGCGCGCCTATGTGCTGCCCTGGAACCGCCGCCTCGCGGAACAGCTGCAGAAGGCCCGCGAGGAGGCCGAGGAACAGCAGACCGAACTGCGCATGCGCCTGCCCTTCGAACCCTCCCTCGACGACCGCGAGCCCAAATTCTACGCGCTGCCGCAGCCCGCCCTGCCGCCCAAGGACCTTTTGCCCGGAGCGCCCGAGATCTACGACCATCCCGGCGCCGACGTGTGAGCCCGAGGCGGACGCCCGCCTTCCGATCCCCACGGCCTCGGCGCCGCGACCCCGATCGCCGCAGCGGGCCTGCGCCGGCGCGCGGCCCCCTCAGGTCACCCAGGCGACCCGCAGCAGATTGGTCGCCCCCGGGGTGCCGAAGGGCATGCCGGCGGTGATCACGATCGCCTGGCCCGGCTCGGCGAAGCCCTTCTGCTGGGCGAGGTCGCGGGCCTTGGCCACCATGTCGTCGATGTTGCCCACATCGCCGGACAAAACCGGATGCACGCCCCACCACAGGGTGAGCTTGCGGGCCGTGTTCAGCCGCGTGACCAGGCCGAGGATCGGCCGGTCCGGGCGCTCGCGGGAGGCCCGCTGGGCGGTGAAGCCGGAGGTGGTGAAGGTGACGATGACCGAAGCGCCCATCACCCGCGCCACCTGCCCCGCCGCCATGGTGATGGCGTCCGCCGCCTTGGGCTCCACCTCCGCCCGATAGGCCTCGAGATAGGAACGGTAGAACTCGTCGTGTTCCACCTGGCGGATGATGCGCGCCATCATGCGCACCGCCTGCACCGGGAAACGGCCCTGGGCGGTCTCCTGGGACAGCATCACCGCGTCGGCGCCGTCATACACGGCGGTGGCCACGTCCGAGGCCTCGGCGCGGGTCGGTGCCGGCGAGTCCACCATGCTGTCGAGCATCTGGGTGGCCACCACCACCGGCCGCCCGTGGTCGCGGCAGCAGCGGATGATCTTCTTCTGCAGCCCCGGCACCAGCTCCGGCGGCAGCTCCACCCCGAGATCGCCGCGGGCGATCATGACCCCGTCCGCGAGCTGCACGATCTCCGCCAGCCGCTCCACGGCAGCCGGCTTCTCGATCTTCGCCATCACCGCCGCCCGCCCCATGATCATCTTGCGCGCCTCCACCACATCCTCCGGGCGCTGCACGAAGGAGAGGCCGATCCAGTCGGCGCCGAGGTCGAGGGCGAGGCCGAGGTCGCGCAGATCCTTCTCCGTCAAGGCGGGAATCGGCAGCACCACATCGGGCACGTTCACGCCCTGGCGGTCGGCGAGCGCGCCGCCGACCTCCACCACCGTCTCCAGCACGCCCTCGCGTTTCGCCTCGATCCGGAGACGGATGCGCCCGTCCCGAAGCAACAGCCGCTGGCCCGGCTCCACCGCCTCGAACACCTCGGGATGGGGCAGCTGCACGCGCCGCTCGTCCCCAGGGATGGCATCGAGGTCGAGGCGAAAGCGCTGACCGTCCCGGAGCTGCACCCGTCCCCGCGCGAAAGCGCCGATGCGGATCTTGGGGCCCTGCAGGTCCATCAGCACCCCGACCGGCTCGCCCCGTTCCTCCTCGAGCTCGCGCACCAGCGCGTAGCGTGCGCGGTGCTCCTCGTGGGTGCCGAACGCGAGGTTGAAGCGGACCACATCGACCCCTGCGTCCAACAGCTCCCGGATGCGGTCCCGGGTGGAGGTGGCGGGTCCGAGGGTGGCGACGATCTTGGTGCTGCGTTCGGGGTGCATGGGGGCTTCCGATGCCGAAGACGGTCCCAACCGTTCCACCTAGTTAGGGGCGAGGTCCCCGAGGTCACGGGAACCTCGGCCGCCTTGTTTGTTTCGGCCGCGGCCGCTTGGCCGCCCGGCGCCGGCAGCGTTTCGCATGGCGGAACGCGGGCGGGTCCGATCCGGCACCGCCACCGTTCAGCCCCGTGTCGCTCCGATCGCCTGCAGCCATCGGGCGGCCGTCCCGGGCGCCATGGGATGGAGCCGGCCTTCTTGGAGCGCCCAGATGCCGTCCGCTTGCAAGGCGAGCTCCAGATTGTGGGTGGCGAGCAACACCGCCGCACCCTCGGCGCGCGCACTCCGTTTGAGCAGCGCGTAGACCTCCCTCGCCGTGGCGGGATCGAGGTTGCCGGTGGGTTCGTCGGCCAAAACCAGCCGCGGCCGGTTGGCAAGCGCGCGGGCGATCGCCACCCGCTGCTGTTCGCCGCCGCTGAGCCGCCCGGGGCGGTGGTGGAGGCGCGCGCCCAATCCGAGCGCTTCGAGCAGTTCCGCCGCCCGCCTGCGCGCCGCGGCGGGTCTGCACCCCGCCAGCAGCTGCGGCAGCGCCACATTCTCGAGGGCCGAGAAATCGCCGAGCAGATGGTGGAACTGGTAGACGAAACCGATGTGCTCCCGTCTGAGACGGGTGC
>JALSGW010000119.1 GCA_026982585.1 Alphaproteobacteria bacterium
TGCGCTTGACACGTATCCACTCCGCCCCTCCCGCGGGCGGCACGGTCGCCCGGGCATGGGAAGGCGCAGTCTCTGCGCCTCTCCGCCCCTTCCGCGGGCGGGACAGTCTATATCGGCCATCGACCCGGGCCCCGTCTCTCCTGGGCGGGACGATCATGCATTTGGGCGCCGAAAGGGATCTGGCACGCAGGCCCCGCCTCTTGCGCGCGGGACGGTCCATTTCGGTGGAAATGCGCTTGACACGTATCCACTTCGCCCCTCCCGCGGGCGGGACAGTCTATATCGGCCATCGACCCAGGCCCCGTCTCTCCTGCGCGGGACGATCATGCACTCGGCGCCGAAAGGGATGGGATATCTCACACAGGCAGGCTCCGCCCCTTCCGCGCGCGGGGGACGGTCGGTCAGATTTGTTCCTGTTCCCGCAGAGCTTAGGGCCCCGTCTCTCCCGCGCGGGACGGTCCGTCGCGAGCGCAAAAAACCGCCTTCACGATCCTCCCGCCGATGCCCCTTGCGGGATCTCGACCTCGATCACCGCCTCGCCGTCCCCGTCCTGCCGCTCCGGCGGTGAGCTCGAGCGGGTGGGCTGAAGCTGCGCGCTATCCTTCTGGAGCCGGCGCAGCACGCGCTGGCGTCGCACCTTGTCCTCGAGCCTGCGCAGCTCCTCGCCGTGGATGCGCTGGGCCACCTTCTCCGCCAGCACCGCCGCGTCCCGGTCTCCGTCGAGGGCGGCGTCATACAGCAGCATGTAGCCGCGACCCACATCCTTCGGCACGCCTCGCCCGGTGGCGAGACAGTAGCCGAGGCTCACCCGCGCCTTGCGGTGACCCTGGGCCGCGGCTTGCTTGAAGCAGGCCACCGCTCCGGGAAGATCGCTGCGGCCGCCGAGCCCGCGGCCAAGGGCGCAGCCGAGCAGGAACAAGGCCTGCGGGTCGCCGCTTTCGGCCTCGCGCCGGAGGCGGGCGAGTTCCGCCTGCTTCTGGTCCCGGGCGGGTGGGGGATGCGATCCGGTGCCTCGGTTGTCCGCCATCGCCTTGGGTCTCCTCGCGGCCGCTGCCCTTCCGGGCGCAGGCGAGGCTAGGCGATAAGCCTTAACCGAAGGTAAAGAAACCGCCCTATTGGCGCATGAAGACCACCGCGATGCCCTCCTCGCCCTCCTGTTCGGAGCGAAGATGGAGCTTGCCTTCGATGATGCGGGCGCGCATCGCGTTCTCCTCGCCGGCGGCGGGCACGATGCGGATGGTCTCGCCGTCCTGGGTCCAGCTCGCGTCGTCGGCCCGCCCCTTGGAATCGCTGAAAACGGCGCGCCCGTCGGGGAAGAACTCCAGCGTGCCCCGAAGCTCCTCCAGGGTACGGGTGATGTCCGGCTCGATGGCCTGCAGGATCATCTCCTGCTGGGCCGGCGGCACGCCGTCGGCCTCGAGCTGCTCCACCACCATGCCCCGCATCAGTCCGCGCATGGCCTCCTCGTCCACCACCCAGCGGCCGACCGGACTCTGTGCCTCGGCCCAGGTGGCGACCAACACCAAGGCCGCGAGCGCCAACAGGCGGAGCAGCAGACAACGCATGACCGATCTCCCGGCAAGCTCTCGTGCGATGGACGGAGCTTGCCGCAGCCGCGGGCGCTTGTCCAGGGCCCAGGGCGGGAGCGCTATTTGATTTTGGCCTCGCGGAACTCGACGTGCTTGCGGATCTTGGGATCGTATTTGCGCAGCACGAGCTTCTGGGTGGTGCGACGGGTGTTCTTTTTGGTGGTGTAGAAATAACCGGTGCCCGCCGAGCTCACCAGGCGGATGAGAACGGTGGTGGGCTTCGCCATCGGGACCTCCTCAGCTGCCGATACGGTCCATCCCCCGCCCGCCGCCCAAACTAGGGCGTCGCAAGCGTTCCGACAACCGGCCGCGCAAGGCCTGCGGGCGAGCGGCGGCCAGCGCGAGGGGGATGGTCGCCAGGGCGAGCCCGACCGGCAGGGCGGCCGGGCCGAATGCCGCCATCGCCAGGCCCGCCGCGGGCGGTCCGAGCACCATGCCGAACTCGATGGCGATCACGAAGGCGGTGTTGGCGAAGGTGAGCGCAAAGCCCCGGAACCGCTCCCCGATCAACACCAGGCTCAGCGGATAGAGAGCGCCGGCGCAGCCGCCCAAAAGAAGCAACAGGCCGGAAAGCCAAAGGCCGCTCCATGCGGCAAAGGGCAGGGCGAACAGGACGAGCGCGACCGCCGCCGCCACCGACGCCAGCACGAGCCGCCGGGGCAGGCGATCGGCGAGCCAGCCGATCGGATACTGCAATAGAATGTTGCCCAAGATCCACGTGCTCACCAACAGCGCCCCCTCGGCCTCGGCGAAGCCGCGCATGGTGGCGTAGATGGGGAGCAGGGCGAAGATGGAGGCCTCGAGCACACCGAAGACGAGGATGGCCGCATAGGCGAGCTTCGCCTCGCGCACCACGGCGAGAAGCCGTGCTGCCGCGCTCCCGGATGGGGGTGCTGTGAACAGCCCGTCGAGCCGTCTCGTGCACCAGGCGGGCAGCGCCCCGACAAGGAACAGCCCGGCGCTCGCGAGGAAGGGGGCGAAGCCCCGGCTTCCGAGCAGCGCGACGACGAGCGGCCCGGCCGCATAGCCGAGGCTGAAGACGGTCGCATAGAGGGCGAGGATGCGGCCGCGGCGGGCCTCCGGAGCCAGGGCGTTGATGGCCGCCTCGCTGATGATGAAGACCAGTGCGGTACCGGCGCTCACCACAAGCCGCAGCGCGAACCAGAGCAGCGGATCCGGATAGAGCGGGAACACCACCATGGCGGCCGCCGCGGCACCGGCTCCGCACGCGATCGTCCCCCGGGCACCGAGCCGGCGGTGCAGGGGCATCAAAAGCGGCACCGCCAGCACCGCGCCGAGCCCGCTTGCCGCGGTGTTCACGCCGATCGCGCCGGGGCCGAACCCCGCCCCTTCGAGCGCCAGCGACAGCAACGGCAGGTTGAGGGAGATGGTGACGCCGACCAGGCTCGCCGTGGCGATCACCGCGGCCAGGGCCGCCCGCGGCACCCCTCACCTCCGCCGCATGCGCCGTTGCCCCCTGGAGCGGACCGGCCGCTCCCGGGAGCGCGGCACGCCCTCGCCCTGTTCCACGATCCGAAAGGCCAGGGTGCCGCGCACCGGATCCGCCTCGATGAGCTGGACCGCCACCCGATCGCCGAGCGCGAACCCGCTCCCCCGCCGGCCCTCGAGCCGCTGGCGGCGGGGATCGAAGCGCGCCGCGGCGCCCAGTTCGCCAAGCGGCACCAGCCCTTCCGCGCCGTTGTCCTCGAGCGCCACGAACAGGCCGAAGGCGTGCACCCCGGTGATGCGCCCCCGGAACACCTCGCCCAGACGCCGCCTCAGCACGGCCGCGGCAAACCGGTTGATCGCCTCCCGTTCCGCCTCCATGGCCATCCGTTCGCGGGCCGAGAGATGCCGGCCCAGCTCCTCGAGCCGCTCGGTCTCGAGCGGCCGGCTGCGTCCGCCGGGGCCGAGGTCCAGGCTCGCGATCAGGGCCCGGTGGACCTCGAGATCGGCGTAGCGGCGGATCGGCGAGGTGAAGTGGCAGTATGTCTTGAGGTTGAGACCGAAATGGCCGATGTTGTGCGGCTGGTAGACCGCCTGGGCCTGACAGCGCAGCACCAGATCGGCCACGCTCGCATACAGCGGATGACCTACAAGGCGTTCGAGCAGGCGCGTGAAGTCGCTGGCCTTCTTGGCGGTGCGGCTCCAGGGCACGCCGATCTGCTGCAGATAGTCCGCGAGCTGCTCGAGTTTGGCCGCATCCGGACGGTCGTGCACCCGGTACAGGATGGGCACCTTGCGCTCGGCCAGTCGGGTGGCCACCGCCACATTGGCGGCGATCATGCACTCCTCGATCAAACGGTGGCTCTCGAGCGGGGGCACGAGGCGCAGATCCACCGCGTCTCCATCTTCGTCGAACACCACCTTGCGTTCGGGAAGCGTGATCTCGAGGCAGCCGCGACGCCTGCGCGCCCGGTGGAGCGCCTCGTAGACCGCGAACAGGGGCTCGAGCACGGGCTCCCACCACCGCTCGCACTCGGCGTCGGGCCGTCCGTCCCGGGCCGCCTGCACCCGCTCGTAGGTGAGCCGCGCGCGCGAGCGCATCACCGCGCGGTGAAACCGCGCCTGTTTGGTGCGCCCCGCCC
>JALSGW010000120.1 GCA_026982585.1 Alphaproteobacteria bacterium
GCTCGCGAGCGGCCAGAGCCTGGTGATCGGCGGGCTGATTTCGGTGCGCACCCGCAGCGAACTGGAGCGCTTCCCGCTGCTCGGCGAACTGCCGGTGCTGGGCCCGCTGTTCCGCTCGACCCGCTTTCGCCGCAACGAATCCGAGCTGGTCATCCTGGTCACCCCCTATCTGGTGCGGCCCACCCAACCGCAGCAACTGCGGACTCCCACCGACGCCTTCGCGCCGAGCGGCCGGCTCGAACGCCTGCTGTGGGGTCAGCTGGTGCGCCGCCAGCTTCCGGACGCGCCCCGTCTGGCCGGCCCGCGGCTGCAGGGCCCGGCGGGTTTCATGCTGGAGTGAGGAGCTCGCGATGCCCATGCCCATGCGCCGCAGGATGCCCGCTCGCCGGCGTCTCGCCTTCGCCCTTCCGCTCGTCCTGCTCCTGGGCGCCTGTGCCGTTCCCCAGCGCCCGCCGGCCGTGCTCGATCCGCCGCAGCTCGTGGTGGAGCGGGTGGTGCTGCGCCACCGGGTGGGTTTCGCCACCGATTCCGACCGCATCACGCCGCAGGAGGAGACCGCCCTGCGGCGCTTTCTGGCCGCCCTGCCGAGCTCGCCGCTGGGGGCGGTGCGGGTGCTCGGTCATGCGGACGAACGTCTCGGGCGCACCTACAACCTCGACCTCGCGGCCAGGCGGGCGCGCGCCGTGGCAAGGCTGTTGCGGGAGCTGGGATTGGAGCAGGTGGATGTGGACGTCCGCGCCTTCGGGGAGCTGGCGCCCCGCGCGCAAGGCCGCGGCGAGGAGGCATGGCGCCAGAACCGGCGGGTGCTTGTGGAAGTGGAGGTCGCGCGGGTGGTGGTGCCGGCCTGTCCGGACTGGTCCAAGCCCGACGGCATCGAAGACGGCGAGGCCGCGTCCTCCGGCTGGGGCTGTGCCAGCGCAGCCAACCTCGCCGCCATGATCGCGGATCCCGCCGATCTGATCGCCCCGCCCCCATTGGAAGCGGCCGGGAGCGTGCGCGCCGCCCGGGCGGTGGAGCGCTACCGCCTGGGCCCCGCCGCCGACGAGGCTGGGGAGACCGTGGAATGAGCGAACCGGTCGCAGAGCCCGTCGCCGCCACCGCCGTCGACGAACGGCCGGCGCTGTGGGCGGTGGTCCTCGACGACGCCACCCGGGACCTGGTGGAGCGTATCGCCCTCGATCTCTCGCTCGAACGCTACCGGGTGGAGAAGGGCGACGTGCGCCGGGCCATCGACATCTTCGGCGCCGAACGCTCGCCCCATCTGCTGGTGGTGGAACTGGGAGACGCCGATCTGCCCTTGAGCCTGATGGAGGAGCTGGCCGAGGTCTGCGAGCCCGGGACCCAGGTGGTGGCGATCGGCGAGCGCAACGAGGTGGGCCTGTTTCGCGACCTGCTCCGCCTCGGGGTGGCGGATTATCTGGTCAAGCCGGTGCCGCCCACCATCCTCCGCGAAAGCCTCCAGAGCCTCCTCGAGGGTCGGCCCCAGCTCCGCCGCAACGCCCGTCTCGGACGCATCGTCAGCATCGTCGGGGTACGGGGCGGGGTCGGGGCCACCATGCTCGCCTGCGGCCTCGCCTACACCATCTCCGAGCGCCGCCGGCGGCGGGTGGCGGTGCTGGACCTGGACCTCACCTTCGGCACCGTGGCCCTCACCTTCGACATCGACCCGTCCAACGCCCTGCGGGACGCCTTCGAGGATCCGGACCAGGTGGATTCCCTCTATCTGGAGCGGGCCGGCGCCGCCTGCGGCGAGACGCTTCGGGTGTTCGCCGCCGAGGAGCCCCTCGACGGCATCGCCCTGGCCGGCGCGGTACCCCAGGACACTTTCGCGAGCGAACTGCGCCACCGCTTCCACTACACCTTCCTCGACCTGCCGCGCCTGCCGGTGGACGGCCTGCAGCGCACCCTCGAAATCTCGGACCAGCTGCTGCTGGTCGCCGACTTCTCCCTGGCCGCCATGCGCGACACCCTGCGCCTGCTCCAGCTGCTCGCCAACGTCAACGCGTCCTGCCCGCCGCTGGTGGTGGTCAACCGGGCCGGCCAGGCGCGCAAGGGCGAACTCGAGCGGAGCGAGTTCGAAAAGGGGATCGGGCGCAAGGTCGACCACCTCATTCCCTTCGATCCGGCGGTGCCCGCCGCCATGAACGTGGGCCAGCTCGACTTCGCCAAGCGCGGTCCGGTGGCGCGCGCGCTCGACCAGATCGCCGACCAGCTCTGCGGCACCCAGCCGGCACCCCGCGGCTGGCTCGCCCGGCTGTGGGCCAGGCTCGGGCGCTGAGCCATGTTCGGACGCCGCACCCAGCTTCCCGCGGCCCCGGCGGCCAGAGACCCGGCGCCGCGTCCCGGACGCCTTCCCACCCCTTCCGCAGAACGCCTCGAGGCGGGACGCGGCGAGCGCGTGGAGCGCGCCTTCGAACTGGTGCAGGACCTGCTCTACGAGCGGCTCGACGCCTCGGCCGCCGCCAAGCTTCCGCGCGACGAGCTGCGCCGCCAGCTGCAGGAGCTGGTGGCCGAGATCGTCGGCGAACACCGGCTCTCGCTTACCAGCCGCGAACAGCAGGAGCTGTGCGAGCGGTTGGTGGACGACATGGTGGGGCTCGGCCCGCTCGAGCCGCTGCTGCGGGACGAGACCGTCACCGACATCATGGTGAACGGACCCGAGAAGGTCTACGTCGAACGGCGCGGCAAGCTCCAGCTCACCGAGGTGCGCTTCCGCGACCACCAGCATCTCATGAACGTGGCCCAGCGCATCGTCACCCGGGTGGGCCGGCGCATCGACGAAACCTCCCCGATCTGCGACGCCCGGCTGGCCGACGGCAGCCGCGTCAACATCATCATCCCGCCGCTCGCCATCGACGGCTGCGCCATTTCGATCCGCAAATTCTCCCGCCAGCGCATCACCCTGGACACCATGGTGCGCCAGGGCAATGTCAGCGACGCCCTGGCCAAGGTGCTCAAGATCGCCGCCGCTTGCCGGCTCAATATCGTCATCTCCGGCGGCACCGGATCGGGCAAGACCACCCTCCTCAACGCCCTCTCCCAGCTCATCGACCCGGGCGAGCGCATTATCACCATCGAGGATGCCGCCGAACTGCAGCTCCAGCAGCCTCACGTGGTGCGGCTCGAAACCCGCCCCCCCAATCTCGAGGGCGAGGGCGAGATCACCATGCGGGATCTGGTGCGCAATGCGCTGCGCATGCGTCCCGACCGCATCATCTGCGGCGAGGTGCGGGGTGCCGAGGCGCTCGACATGCTCCAGGCCATGAACACCGGCCACGACGGCTCCATGTGCACCCTGCACGCCAACAGCCCCCGCGAGGCCATCGTGCGCCTCGAGAACATGGTCACCATGGCCACCGCCACCCTGCCCACCCGCGCCATCCGCACCCAGATCGTCGGCGCGGTCAACCTCATCATCCAGGTGGCGCGCATGCGCGACGGCATTCGTCGGGTGACCCGGGTGACCGAGATCGTGGGCATGGAGGGTGAGGTGGTCACGCTCCAGGACCTGTTCAGCTACGAATACCAGGGCGAGGCCCCGGACGGCACCCTGATCGGCACCTTCCGGGCCGCGCCGGTGCGCCCGAAGTTCGTCAAACGCGCCGCCTACTACGGCCTCGACCGGGCGCTGATGGCGGCCATGACGGGAGCCGCGTCGTGACCGGCGATCTCAACCTGCTGCTCGCGCTTGCAGCCGGCCTTGCGGTGGCCATGCTGGTCTTGCTGTTCGCCCATCTGGTCCCCGCGGGCGGCGTGACCCGCAGCACCCGCCTGCGTCGGCGCATCGCCCACGTCCAGCGCTGGCGCCAGCCGAGCGGACTGCGGCCGGACGCCGGCGAGCGGCCAGCGAGCCTGCGGCGACGGGAGGAGACGCGCCTCTTCGGCGGCCTCTCCGCCCGGCTCGCCCGGCTCGCTCCGCGACCCCAGGAGTTGCGGCGGCGGCTGCTGCAGGCGGGACTCCGGATCGGTGTCGGGGACTTTCTGCTCATCACCGCCGGCCTCACCCTCCTGCCCACAGGGTTCCTGCTCTGGCGGGGGTTCGATCCCGTCGCGGCGGTGGCGATCGGCCTCCTCCTCGGCCTCGGCCTGCCCTTCTGGTATCTGCACCGTCTGCGCAGCCGCCGGGCCCTCGCCTTCCTCCGCCTCT
>JALSGW010000121.1 GCA_026982585.1 Alphaproteobacteria bacterium
CTGGCCGATCACATATTCGTCGAGCACCGACTTGATCTCGCTCGGGGTCGGCACCCCGGCCTTGCTTTTGGCGAAGGCGTTCTTGTTCTCCTCGCGGATGATGTCCATGCACAGCTCGACGCATTCATCACAGATGAACACGGTCGGCCCGGCGATGAGTTTACGCACCTCGTGCTGGCTTTTGCCGCAGAAGGAGCAGTAGAGCGTGTTCTTGCCTTCCGTCATCTTGCTCATCGCCGCAGTGGTCCGAACTCGTCGATCCCCGGCATGTTAACGGTCCCGCAGGCGGCCGACAACCGCAAGCCGCACCGCCGGCGTCCGATCTTAAGGTAGCATGCCCCGCTTTTCGTGCAACCGACGCGGGCGCACGGCCACCAAAGCGGATCCGGGTGAACAGGCGATTAACGCGCCTCCTGGGGCTTGGCGGGACGCTTTTCGATCACCTCGTCGATGATGCCGAAGGCCTTGGCCTCCTCCGCCGCCATGAAGGTGTCGCGTTCCATCTTCGCCTCCACCACCTCGAGCGGCTGGCCGGTGTGGCGCACGTAGATTTCGTTGAGGCGACGCTTGAGGTTGAGGATCTCCCGGGCGTGGATCTCGATGTCGGTGGCCTGCCCCTGAAAGCCCCCGGAGGGCTGATGCATCATGATGCGCGCATGGGGCAGGGCGTAGCGCTTGCCGGGTGCGCCGGCGGCCAGCAGCAGCGAGCCCATGCTCGCCGCCTGGCCGATGCAGATGGTGACCACGTCGGGGCGGATGTACTGCATGGTGTCGTAGATGGCGAGGCCCGAGGTGACGAGACCTCCCGGGGAATTGATGTAGAGGCTGATGTCCTTGTCCGGATTCTCGGCCTCCAGGAACAACAGCTGGGCGGTCACCAGGCTCGCCACATGGTCGTCGATGGGCCCCGAGAGGAAGATGATCCTCTCTTTGAGCATGCGGGAGTAGATGTCGTAGGCCCGCTCGCCCCGGGGGGTCTGTTCGACCACCATGGGGATGAGCTGCTGGCGGGGCTCGCTCATGTCCCTTCCTCAACGCGCTGGGTTGCTGGTGGCTTGAGGTGCCGCGGCGTCCCCGCTCGCCTCGTCTGCGGGCTCGGCCTCGGCCTGCTCCGTCTGCTGCCGTGGTGGCGCGGATTCCTCCTCCTCGTCCCGGAACAGCTCCTCCGGACTGACGGACTCCTCCCGCACCTTGGCCAGTTCAAAGATGAAGTCCACCACCTTGTCCTCGAACAGCGGTGCCCGCAGGCGCTCCACCGCCTCGGGGTGGTTGCGGAAATATTCCAAGACCTCCTTGGCCCGCTCCGGCACCCTGGCTGCCTCGCGCCACACCGCCTGTTGCAGTTCCTGCGCGTCGACCTGGATGTTGTTGCGGTTGCCGATGTCGGAGAGGATGAGCCCCAGGCGCACCCGTCGCTCGGCGATCCTGCGGTATTCCGCGCGCAGCTCCTCCTCGCTCTGCTCGAGGGAATCGAAACCGGTGCCGGTGCGCTGCATTTCCTCGAGCAGCTGGCGCCAGATGATCTCGAACTCGAGCTCCACCATGCGCTCGGGGACCTCGAACTGGACCTGTTCGGCGAGCCGGTCTAGGAGCTGGCGTTTCATGCGCTCGCGGGCCCGGGCGCGCAGCTGCTCCTCGAGGCGGGCGCGGACCATGTCCTTGAGGCGCTCGAGGTTCTCGGCGCCGAACTCCCGGGCGAGCGCATCGTCCACCTCCGGCACCACCTCCTCCTTCACCTCGCGCAACACGCCCTCGATCTCCAGGGTCGCGCCGGCGATGGCGGGATCGCCGTAGGCCTTGGGCACCTCGATCTGGGCGGCGAAGCGCTCCCCGGGCCGTTTGCCGACGATCGCCCGGTCGAAGGCCTCGGGCATACGGCCTGCGCCGAGCAGATACTCCCGCCCCTCGCCGGAGAGGCTCGCCACCACCTCCTCGCCCTTGCGGGCGGTGACGTCGAACACCACGAGATCGCCCAGCTGGGCGGGGCGCGGCTCCTCCGGCGTGCGGAAGCTGCGTTTCTGGCGGGCCAGCTCCTTGAGCGCACGCGCCACGTCCTCTTCGCGCACATCCGCCACGTAGCGCACGAGCTCGATCGCCCCGAGGTCCACCTCGGGCACCTCGGGCAGCACCTCGAGGTCGATGGTGAATTCCAGGTCCTTGCCCTCCTCGAAGGAGGTGATCTCGACCCGCGGCTTGAGCGCCGGGCGCAGGTCGTGGTCCCGGATGATGCGCTTGGAGCCCTCGTCGATGGTCTGCTGCAGCACTTCGCTCAACACCGAGCGGCCGAAGCGCTGGCGCAACAGTTGCACCGGCACCTTGCCGGGCCGGAAGCCGGGCAGCCGCGCGGTGCGCTGGATCTGCTCAAGGCGCCTTGCCACCTCCGCTTCGATGTCGGCGGCCGCCACCACCACCTTGTATTCCCGTTTCAAACCCTCGACTGCGACTTCCGTGATCTCCATGGCCGCTCCCTCTCCCAGGCGCCCCGTCCGTCCCGCGCATGGTGCGGGCGGCGAGACTCGAACTCGCACGGCTTGCGCCACGGGAACCTAAATCCCGCGTGTCTACCGGTTCCACCACGCCCGCGCCGCGGCCCGCTATAGCCGACCGCAGGCGGCCCGCCAACGGCACCCAAGGCCGCCTTGCTCCGGCGCATCAACATGGCGTCGCTGCATGATCGCGCAAGACCGCCCCGACCAGATAGAGGGATCCGCAGATGATCACCCTGGCGCCGACCTCGCCGGTGTGCGCCAGACGGTCGAGGGCGGAGGCGACGTCGGGCGCGATGTCCGCGGGCAGACCCGAGCCGCGCAGCCGTTCGGCGTCTTGGGCGGGATCGCGGGCGGCCTCGCTGTCGGGCACCGGCACCAGGGTGAGACTGGCAAGGAGCGGCCGCAACGGGCGGAGAAAGCCCTCGAGATCCTTGGTCGCGAGCATGCCCAGCACGAGGTGCCAGCGCCGGCCGGGGGCGAGCTCCCCAAGCGCCCGGGCGAGCGCCTCGGCGGCGTGGGGGTTGTGGGCGCCGTCGATCCACAGCTGCGCGTCCTCGGGAAGCCTGCTCGTGAGCGGCCCCTTGTTGATGCGCTGCAGCCGTCCGGGCCAGCGCACCGACCGCAGCCCGCGGGCGATCGCCGCTTCGCCGATCCGCCAGCTGGACAGCGCCCGCGCCGCCGCCACCGCCAGGGCGGCGTTGTCCAGCTGATGACGCCCCAAAAGGGCGGGAAGGGGCAGATCGAGCGTCCCCGCAGGGTCCCGATAGCGCAACCGTTCGCCCTCCCGAACCGCCCGGTAGTCGCGGCCGTGTTCCCACACCGGACAGCCCAGGGCCGCCGCCCGCTCCCTGAGAACCGCGAGGGCCGGCTGAACCTGCGGCGCGAAGACGGCGGGCGCCCCGGGTTTGAGGATACCGGCCTTCTCCCGGGCGATGTCCTCGATGCGGCTGCCGAGGAAGGATTCGTGGTCGCGGCCGATGGGTGCGAGGAGGACCAGCTCCGGCGCTTCGACCACATTGGTGGCATCGAGCCTTCCGCCGAGGCCGGTCTCGAGCAACACCACCTCGGCGGGCACCCGGGTGAAGGCGAGCAGCGCGGCTGCGGTGGTGATCTCGAAGAAGGTGATGGGTGCTCCGTCGTTGGCCCGCTCGCAGGCCTCGAGCACCTCGGCCAGAAGCCCGTCGGCGATGGGTCGGCCGTGGATCAGGATGCGTTCGTTGAAGGAGACGAGATGGGGCGAGACGTAGCGGTGCACGCGCAGTCCGGCGGCCGTCAGGATGGCGTCCAAGATCGCAAGCGTGCTGCCCTTGCCGTTGGTGCCGGCGATGTGCACCACGGGCGGCAGCCGCCGTTCGGGATGGTCGAGACGGGCGAGCAGGCGCCGCATGCGGGCGAGCGACAGATCGATGCTGCGGGGATGGAGGCTTCTGAGCCGCGCGAGGACGAGCGCGCTCGAAAACTCAGTCATCCGCGGCCTCGCGCAGGGCGTCCAGATCCTGCTCCGGCGCCGGGGCCGGGAGGTTCAGGGGCGGCGATTCGGGTTCGCTCGCCGACGCGCGCCTGGGATGCATGAGGAGTTCGAGCAGACGGGCGAGCGTG
>JALSGW010000122.1 GCA_026982585.1 Alphaproteobacteria bacterium
GGTAGCGCAAGGCCGCGAACGGCCAGGCCACCGGCTCCGGCACCCCTTGGGCGAGCAGCCGCCGCGCCCGCTCCTCCACCCGCGCGTAGGCGGCGGGCGGCACCACCCGGGCGAGGGCGCTGACCACACCATGCACGCCGGGCTGGAAGGCCGCCACCGCCTCGCGGATGCGAAGCGGCCGGGTGCCGTGCGCCACGAACCATCGGGTGGCCGCGAGCAGAATGCGCCGCAGTTCGCCGAGGAGATCGAGCTGGAGATCCGCCGCCACCTCGGCCCCGAGCCCTTCCACCGCCCGCCACAGCGCCCGCAGCTCCAGAACGTCGAGGGCGATCACGAACGCGAGGGCGATGTCCTCGAGGCCGGCTCCGGTCTCGTCCTCGAGCTCCGCAAAGAACACATCCAGGCCCCGGTCGACCATGTCGTTGGCGACCACCGTGGCCACGATCTCGCGCCTCAGCCGATGCTGCGGGATGAAGGCGGCGAAACGCTCCCGCAACGGAGTCGGGAAATAGCCCTTGAGGATGTCGGCGAAATACGGGCGGTCGGGGAGGTCGGTGGCGAGCAGCGCTTCTTTCAGGGTCATCTTGGCGTAGCCGAGCAGCACCGCCAGCTCGGGGCGCAGGAAGCCGCGACCGGCACGCCGGCGCTGCTCGAGCTCGCGGCCGCCCGGCAGCGCCTCGAGGGCGGGATCGAGCCGTCCCTGGGTTTCGAGCTCGCGGATGAAGCGGGCGCGGGCGTCGAACAGCTCGGCATCGAGGCGCTCGCCCACCGAGAGGGCCAGGTTCTGGCGGCGGTTGTTGTCCAGGACCAGCTCGGCGACCTCCCCGCTCATCGCCGCGAGCAGCGCGTTGCGCTGCTTGTCGGTGAGCTCGCCGGCGTCCTGCACGACCCCGAGCAGGATCTTGATGTTGACCTCGTGGTCGGAGCAGTCGACGCCGGCGGAATTGTCGATGAAGTCGGTGTTGATGCGGCCGCCGGCGGCGGCGAAGGCGATGCGCGCACGCTGGGTGAAACCGAGGTTGCCGCCCTCCGCCACCACCCGGCAGCGCAGTTCCTCGGCGTCCACGCGGATGGCGTCGTTGGTGCGGTCCTGGGCATCGGCGTGGCTTTCCGCGCGCGCCTTGACGAAGGTGCCGATCCCCCCGTTCCAGAGCAGGTCCACCGGCGCCCTGAGGATGGCGCGGATGAGCTCGCTGGGCGTGAACTGTTCCCTCTCCACGCCGAGGGCCCGCCTGGCCTGCGGTGTGAGGGTGATGCGCTTGAGCTGGCGCGGCCAGACGCCGCCGCCCTCGCTGAGCTTGCTGCGGTCGTAGTCGTCCCAGCTCGAGCGCGGCAGCGCGAACAGGCGTTTGCGTTCCCGGTAGGAGACCTCGGGGTCGGGATCCGGATCGATGAAGATGTGCCGGTGGTCGAAGGCGGCGATCAGCTTGATCTTGTCGGAGAGCAGCATGCCGTTGCCGAACACGTCCCCCGACATGTCGCCGATGCCGACCACGGTGAAGGTCTCGCGGGCGGGATCGAGCCCGAGTTCCCGGAAGTGGCGCTTGACCGATTCCCAGGCGCCGCGGGCGGTGATCCCGAGCTGTTTGTGGTCGTAGCCGGTGGAGCCGCCGGAGGCGAAGGCGTCGCCGAGCCAGAAACCGTAGTCGCGGGCGATGGCGTTGGCGATGTCGGAAAAGGTGGCGGTGCCCTTGTCCGCCGCCACCACCAGATAGGGATCGTCGTCGTCGTAGCGGACCACCCTGGAGGGCGGCACCACCTCCCCGCCCCGGCGGTTGTCGGTGACGTCGAGAAGAGCGGAGATGAAGGTGCGGTAACACCGCACCGCCTCCGCCTGCAGCGCCGAACGGTCGCCCCCCCGCGCCCGCTTGACCACGAACCCGCCCTTGGCGCCGGTGGGCACGATCACCGCATTCTTGATCATCTGGGCCTTCATGAGGCCGAGGATCTCGGTTCGGAAGTCCTCGCGCCGATCGGACCAGCGGATACCGCCCCGGGCCACCTTGCCGCCGCGCAGGTGCACCCCCTCGACCCACGGGGCGTAGACGAAGATCTCGAACGCCGGCTTGGGCTGGGGCATGCCCGGCACCCGGGCGGAATCGAACTTGAGGGCGATGTGGGGGCGCTTGGGATCGTCACGGAAAGCGTTGGTGCGCAGGGTGGCCCGGATGAGCCCGAGATAGGTGCGCAGGATGCGGTCCTCGTCCAAAACCTCCACCCGGTCGAGGAGGGCGAGCACCCGCTGCGCCGCAGCCCGCTGGGCCCGCTCCCGCACCTCCTCGCTCTGGTCGGGATCGAAACGGGCCCGGAACAGCTCGATCAGGGCGCGGGCGATGTCGGGGTTGGAGGCCAGGGTCTGCTCGATGTAGCGCTGGCTGAACGGGGTGCCGATCTGCAGCAGATACTTGCAATAGGCGCGCAACACCACGATGTCGTGGGCGCCCAGGCCGGCCTCGAGCACCAGCCGGTTGAAGCCGTCGTTCTCCACCTCCCCGGCCCACACCCCCAAAAACAGCTCGCGAAAGCGGCCGTGCAGGGCGTCGACGTCGATCTCCTCGGAGCCGTCGCGGGTGATGACGAAATCGTGCACCCAATAGACGGGCCCCTTTTCGGGGCGCAGCTCGAACGGCTGCTCGAACAGCACCCTGAGCCCCATGTGCTCGAGGATGGGCAGGGCATCGGAGAGATGCACCGGGCCGCCGCGGCGCAAGAGCCGCAGGCGGAACAGCCGTTCCGGGTCCTCGAGGCGGCGGTAGAGCCTCAGCTCCAGCTCCGCGCCGGCGGCCTCGAGCTCCTCGAGCGCGAGAATGTCCGAGACCGCCACCCGGGGCGCCACCGCCTCCCGGTAGGCCACCGGAAAGGCCCGGCCGTAGCGGCGCAACAGACGGGTGCCGCGCTCCTCGCCGAGCGCGTCCAAGAGCGCCTCCTGCAGCTGATCGACCCAGTCCCGGGCCGCCTCCACGAGCCGGCGCTCGAGCGCCTCCGGATCGACCTCGGGAATGCCCGCGGGCGTGCGCAGCACGAACAGGATCCGCGCCAGCACCGCCTCCGAGACCTGGGCCTGGTATTCGACGTCGGTGCTCTTGAAGGCCTCCTTGAGGATCGCCTCGAAGCGCTGGCGCAGGGCGGTGGTGTAACGCTCGCGCGGCACGTAGACGAGGGCGGAGACGAAGCGTCCGAAGGGATCGCGGCGCAGGAACAGGCGCAGCCGCTGGCGGTCCTGCAGATAGAGGATGTCGGTGGCGATCGCCCACAGCTCGTCCTCCCCCGCCTGGAACAGCTCGTCGCGGGGATAGGTCTCGAGGATGTTGGTGAGCGCCTTGCCGGCGTGGCTCCTGGGATCGAAGCCGGCCCGCCGCAGGATGCGCCGCACCTTGCGGCGCAGGAGCGGGATGTCCAAAGGGCTGCGGTTGTAGGCGGCGGAAGTGAACAGGCCGAGGAACCGGTTCTCGCCCACCACCCGGCCCTCTCCGTCGAAGCGCTTGACGCCGATGTAGTCGAGGTAGACCGGCCGATGGACGGTGCTCTTGCTGTTGGCCTTGGTCACGGTGAGCAGCGGCAGGGGCTCGACGGCGCGGCGCTTGAGCGCCTCGTCCATGGCGTCGAAGCTGCGGGAATAGTCCGATTCCCCATAGCCGCGCAGGATGCCGAGCCCGGAATCCCGGTCCCGGCGCAGCCGCAACCGCTCCCCCTGCCGCTCCAGCGTGTAGCGGGCGAAGCCGAGGAAGGTGAAATGGTCGTCCTCGAGCCAGTGCAGGAAGGATTCGAGCTCCTTCACCTCCTCCTGGGAGGCGTGGCGGCGGCCGGGCCGCATCTCCTCGACGGTGCGCGGGATCTGGGCGCGCATCGCCTGCCAATCCTCCACAGCCCGCCGCACGTCCGCGAGCACCCGCCCGAGCTCGGCCTCGATGGTACGCAGGAAGGCGGGATCGCTGTGCCGGTCCACCTCCCAGTGCATCCAGCTCTCGGCCCGCCCCGACGCCTTCCTGCCGCCTTCCGCAAGCTCCCCGATCCGGCCCCGCTGGTCGCGCTCCACCCGCAGCACCGGGTGGATCACCAGGTGCACGCCGA
>JALSGW010000123.1 GCA_026982585.1 Alphaproteobacteria bacterium
ACCCGCCGAACCGGTCTGGCTGCAAGCGGACGGGTTCGCGCTGGCCGAGATCCTGGCCGCCTTTTGCAGGGAACTTCACGCGCGCTTCGGAGTGGAGCGGTTCGACCTCGATGCCCGGCCGTCGCAACGGCAGGTCCAGGTGCTGCTGGCCTGGTCGGGGCCGGAGCCGGTCTGGTTCCCCGCCTGGCTGGACCGTCCGCTTGGCGGAGCCCTGCGCTTTCGCCCCCGAGAGCTGCTCGCCCGGCACGGCTGCCGACCATGGATCGGGCCGGCCGAGGGGGGACGGCGTGCCCTGTACCTGCCCTTGCCCGCGGCCGCCCGGCCCGAGCGCGAGCGCAACGAGGAGCGGCTTCCGCCCCGTCCCGAGTTCTACGATTTCGCGCTGCCGCACACCGCCGCAGGTCCGCTTCGAACCCGGCCGCTCGAGCAGGCCTCCTTCTGTGTCCTGGATATCGAGACCACGGGCCTCGATCCCGAGCGGGACGACATCGTCCAGCTGGCGGCGGTGCGGGTGGTGAACGGCCGCATCCTGCGCGGGGAGATCTTCGATGCCCTGATCGACCCCGGAAGGCCGATCCCGCCCTCCTCCACCCGCTTCCACGGTATCGACGACGCCATGGTGCAGGGCAAACCGCCGCCTGCGGTGGTGGTGGCCCGCTTCCACGCGTTCGCCGCCGAAGACGTGTTGGTCGCCCACAACGCCGCCTTCGACCTCGCCTTCTTGCGCAAGTACGAAGCGGCCGCGGGGGTGCGCTTCGACCAGCCGGTGCTCGACACCCTGTTGCTCGCCGCGGCCTTGGAGGAGGATCGGGACGACCACAGCCTCGAGGCGCTGGCGGGCCGGCTCGGGGTGGAGGTGCGGGGACGGCATACCGCACTCGGCGACAGCTTCACCACCGCCGAGGTGTTGTTGCGGTTGTTGCCGCTGCTGGCCGCGCGGGGGATCGCCACCGTGGGCGAGGCATTGGAGGCGTGCGCGAGAGCGGCTAGAGTGCGCCGGAGGCTGGCGGAGCCGCGCCGGGGGTGGGGAGGCGATGGACTCCAAGGGCCATAGGCTCGCGGCGCTGGTGCTGGTGGCGGTGGCATTGCTGATCTATCCGGCACCGGTGCTGGTGGAGGCGCTGGGGCGGCGTCTGGAGCTGCCGCTCACCCCGCTCTATGCGTTCGGCGTGTGGCTGGCGCTCATCCTGGCGGCGGCGCTTTTGGTGGGGCTGCCGGGGCGGCGCCGGGGAGGGCGGGAATGACCCTGGCCGGCATCGCCCTCGTCGTCTCCCTCGCCTATCTGGCCTTGTTGTTCGCCCTTGCGAGCTACGGCGACCGGCGCGCCGATCAGGGGCGCAGCGTCATCGACGGTCCCCTCACCTACACCTTGAGCCTGGCGGTCTATTGCACCGCCTGGACCTTCTACGGCAGCGTCGGGCTGGCGGCGGAATACGGGCTTCGGTTTTTGCCCATCTATCTCGGGCCCACGTTGGTGGCATTCCTCTTCCCGCTGCTGCACGCCAAGATCCTGCGCGTGGCCAAGGCTTATGGAATCACCTCGATCGCCGACTTCATCGCCGCCCGCTACGGCAAGAGCAGCCTGGTCGGCGGACTGGTCACCGTGGTGGCGGTGATCGGCATCATCCCCTACATCGCCCTGCAGCTCAAAGCGGTGGCCACCAGCATGGAGGCCATCTTCGGCCCCGGCCTGGGCGGGCGACTCGCCGACTGGGGGCCGGATACCGCCCTGATCGTCGCGCTTGGGCTTGCCGCTTTCAGCATTCTCTTCGGCACCCGCCACGTGGACGCCACCGAACACCATCAGGGCATGGTGCTCGCGATCGCCTTCGAGAGCCTGGTCAAACTGGCGGCGTTCCTGGTGGTGGGCGGGTTCGTGGTGTTCGGCATGATGGGAGGCGTGGGGGCGCTCTACCGGGCCCTCGAGGAGGCCGGACGCGGGGCGCTGCTGAGCTTCCCGGCCACCGGCCTCGGCTGGCTCGACTGGTTCGGCTACACGGTGCTCGCGGCCCTCGCCTTCGTCGCCCTGCCCCGCCAGTTCCAGGTGGCGGTGATCGAGAACGTGCGGCTGCACCACCTCCACACCGCCACCTGGCTGTTCCCGCTCTATCTGGTGGCGATCAACCTGTTCGTGCTGCCGGTGGCGATGGCGGGTGCCGCGCTCGGGCGCGGCGGCGACATGCTGATGATCGAGCTGCCGCTCGCGGCCGGGGCCCCGAACCTCGCCCTCGCCGCCTACATCGGCGGCTTCTCCGCCGCCACCGCGATGGTGATCGTCGCCACCATCGCGCTTTCCACCATGATCTCCAACGATCTCCTGATGCCGGTGCTGCTGCGGATCGAACGGCTGCAGCTCGCCAAACGCGCGGATCTCTCCAGCCTGGTGTTGCTGATCCGGCGCGCCGCCATTTTCGCGCTCTTGATGGCCGGCTATGTGTTTTTCAGCTTCGTGGCGGAACCCTTCGACCTGGCCAGCATCGGCCTCGTCTCCTTCGTCGCCGTCGCCCAGCTGGCCCCGCCCCTGATCATCGGTCTCTACTGGCACCGGGCCAACCGCAAGGGCACGGTGGCGGGCATCACCACCGGCTTTGTGCTCTGGTTCTACACCCTGATCCTGCCGATGTTGGTGGAGGCGGGTCTATTGTCTCCGGAGTGGCGGGATCCCGGCCCGTTCGGAGCCGAGCTGCTGCGCCCGCAGGCGCTGTTCGGCCTCGAAGGGGTGGATCCGGTCACCCACGCCGTGTTCTGGAGCCTCGGCGCCAACCTGTTCGTCTTCGTGGTGGTGTCGCTCGCCACCCACGCCTCGAGCCTCGAACGGCTGCAGGCGCTTTTGTTCGTGGACGTCTCCCAGGGTGAACGCTCGACCCGGCCGTGGCGCGGCGAGGCGCGGGTTGCGACCTTGCAGGAGTTGCTGGTGCGGTTTCTCGGACGCGAGCGCACCGCCCGCATCTTTCTGCGTGAGGCGCGCCGCCGCGGCCAGCCGCTTTCGGCCAGCGACGCCGCCGACGCCGCCCTGGTGCAGCTGGCGGAGCGCCATCTGGCGCGCGCCATCGGGGCCACCTCCGCACGCCTCATGGTGGCTTCGGTGGTGCGGGGCGAGGTGATCGGCGCCGACGCCCTCTTGCGCATCCTGGATGAAACCTCCCAGGCCATCGAATACAGCCAGAAGCTCGAGCAGAAGTCCCGGGAGCTCGAACGACTCACCGCGGAGCTGCGCGAGGCCAACCAGCGGCTCCAACAACTCGACAAGCTCAAGGACGACTTCATCGCCACCGTGAGCCACGAGCTGCGCACACCCCTCACCTCGATCCGCTCCTTCTCCGAGATCCTGCTCGACCATCAGGACCTGGACGCCGACCAGCGGCGCCGCTTCATCGCCATCATCGCCGGCGAATCGGAACGGCTCACCCGCCTGATCGACGATGTGCTGGACCTCTCCCGCATCGAATCCGGTCGCATGGAATGGCATGTGGAGACCTGCGATTTGCGCGATCTGGTCGACCAGGCGGTGGAAAAGGCGCGCGGACTGTTCCACGAACGACACCTGCGGGTGAGCATGGACCTCGGACCGCAGCCTCTCATGGTGGACGTGGATCGCGACCGCATCCTGCAGGTTTTGTTGAACCTGTTCTCCAATGCGGCCAAGTTCGCGCCTGGGCGGGGCGGACGCATCCACGTGGAACTGCGCAGCCTAGGCGCCCATCACCTGGTGCGGGTGGAGGACAACGGCCCGGGCGTGCCCCTTCCGCTCCGCGAAAGCATCTTCGACAAATTCCATCAGGCCAAGACCGGGCTCAAGGACAAACCGCGCGGAAGCGGCCTCGGGCTCGCCATCTGCCGGGAGATCGTCCAGCACTTCCAGGGGCGCATCTGGTACGAGACCTCGCGCTGGGGCGGCGCGGCCTTCTGCTTCACCCTGCCGGTACACGGAAGGGTCGTGCAGGCGGCGGAATAGCCCCGAGGGCACGGGTGGCGGACCCGTACTGGGAAAAGCTCCACATGCGGCGCCCCGGATGGATGTCCGGTGCCGGAAACACACACAGGCG